>NZ_JBHVYZ010000047.1:59206-67056 GCF_042880295.1 Streptomyces sp. NPDC058307 | reverse complement strand
CCGTCGGCGCCCGAGCGAAGCCCACCCCGCCCCGTTCACCGCACCAGCACCCCCCGCCCCGCCGCCTCCCCCACCCCCGTCTCCGCTTCCCGCCCCGCGGCCCACCTGCTCGCCGGGCCCATCGCGTACGACGCCAGCAGCGTGACTCCGCCGAGCAGCAGCCACCCCGGCGTGCCCCACTCCACGAGCAGGGTGGTCAGTACCACTGGACCGAGCGTCCGGGCCACCGTCACCCCGGTCCCGAAGAACCCCTGGTACTCGCCGACCCGCTCGGCCGGAGCCAGGTCGAAGGAGAGCTGCCAGGACCCGGCCGACTGCCCCATCTCGGCCACCACCTGCAGCGCCGCCCCGACGACCAGCGCCCCCACGGCCACCCACGGCGAGGCCCCCGCCGACAGCGCGAACACCGCGCAGGCCGCCAGCATGACCCACCCCGACCGCCGCACCGCGCGCGTGGCCGACGCGAGCCCGGTCACCCCGCGGGCCATCCGCACCTGGAACACCATCACGGCCCCGGTGTTGAGCACGAACAGCGCGGAGACCAGCCAGGTGGGAGCCGCGGTCCGCTCGGCGATCCACAGCGGGATCCCCAGGCTCAGCAGGGGCATCCGCAGCAGCAGGACGGTGTTGAGCAGGGTGATCACGGCGTACGGCCGGTCGCGCAGCACACCGGAGCCGGGACGTTTCTCTCCGGCCCCGCGGGCCGCCACCGACGGCAGCCGCAGCAACAACGCCGCACACACCAGGAAGCTCACCGCGTCCACCGCGAACACCCCGAGGTACGCCGCCCGGGTCCCGGCGTGCAGCGCCAGCCCGCCGAGCCCGGCCCCGACGGCAAGGCCGGCGTTGAGCGTCGCTTGGAGGTGGGCCAGCAGTCCGGTCCGCTCCCCGGCGGACACCAGCCCCGCGAGCAGTGCCTGCCGGGCCGCGGCGAGCCCCGACTGCGCGGAGGCGTAGGCGCAGGCCGCCAGGACGAACGGCACGAAGTCCCGCACCACCAGGAAGGACGCCACCGCCAGCCCCGTGGCCAGCGCCAGCAGCACCGCCGTACCGCGCGCCCCCCGCCGGTCCGCGAGCCGCCCGAGCGGCACTCCCACCACCGACCCGACCGCCCATCCGACGGTCAGCCCGAGCCCCACGCGCGCGGGGTCGAGCCCGACGACGTGCGTGAAGTAGAGCGCCGACGTCACGTAATAGGCGCCGTCCCCGACGGAGTTGCTCAACTGGGCGAGCGCCAGGACGCGTGGGGGCCCCGCGGGCGGGACGAGTGAGTTCGTCATGGGAACGACACTAGGAGCGCGGTGGACCGCTCGGCAGACCCAATAAGGGGCCCTATGAGTGGCCCAATTCCAGCGCTCGGACCAAAGCCTCCAGCGCCTTTGGATACGCCCCCTCCCGAGGCGTCCCGTACCCCACGACCAGCCCCTCGCGACCCGGCCCCGCCGCATGCCAGTGCTCCCGCAGCGACCCCACCGCGAGCCCCTCGGCCGCGGCCCGCTCCAGCACCGCCGCCTCGTCCCCCACCTCGACCAGCGCGTGCAGCCCGGCCGCGATCCCCCGGACCCGCCACCGCGCCCCCAGCCGCTCCACGAGCCGGTCCCTGCGGCGCCGGTACCTGAGCCGGCACGCGCGCACGTGACCGTCGTAGGCGTGCGTGCGGATCAGCTCGGCGAGCGCCAGCTGCCCGAGGGTCTCGGTGCTGTGGTCGCTGTGCAGCTTGGCGTCGGCGACGAGTCCGACGAGGTGCGGCGGCAGCACCATCCACCCGAGCCGCAGCGCGGGTCCGAGTGTCTTGGACGCCGTCCCCAGGTAGACGACCTGCCCCGGCGCCATCCCCTGGAGCGCCCCGACGGGCTGCCGGTCGTAGCGGAACTCCCCGTCGTAGTCGTCCTCGACGACCAGGGCCCCACGCGCGTGTGCCCAGTCGGTCAGCGCCCGCCGCCGCGAGGGGTGCAGCGTCACGCCGGTCGGGTACTGGTGGGCGGGAGTGACGACGACCGCCGCGGGGTCCCCCAGCGCGTCGACCTCGACGCCCCGCTCGTCGACCGGCACCGGCACCACCCGCCCGCCGGCACGCCGTACGACCTCCCGGTGGAAGGGCAGCCCCGGGTCCTCCATGGCGACGACCCCGCCCTCCAGCACCCGCGTGAGCAGCGCGAGCCCCTGCACGGCGCCGGAGGTGACGACGATCCGCTCGGGAGAGGCGACCACCCCACGGGCCCGCCCGAGGTACTCCGCCAGGGCGACCCGCAGCTCGATACGGCCCAGGGGATCGCCGTAGTCGTACGCGGAGACGGGTGCGGCGGCGACGGCCCGCCGTACGGCTCTGAGCCAGGCGGCGGCGGGGAAGGCGCCGACGTCCGGACTTCCGGGCCGCAGATCGAAAAGCGGCGCACGCGTGTGTGCACCGCCTTTCGAGGGCCCGGCTTCGGCGGCGGGCAGCAGGGCGACGACCGTCCCCGACCCCTGCCGGGCGGTCAGATACCCCTCGGCGATCAACTGGTCGTAGGCCGCCTTCACGGTCCCCCGGGACACCCCCAGCTCCTCGGCGAGCCGCCGGGTGGCGGGCAGCCGGGCGCCGGGAGCGAGCCGCCCGTCCCGGACGGCGTCGCGCAGGGCCCGCTCCAGCCCGGCACGACGTCCGTCAGGTGAGCCGATGTCGAGATGCAGGTCCACCGCGACTACTCGGTCATCCCTTCAGGGAAGCCATCCAGGCCTCGACCTCGTCGGACCGCCGGGGAAGGCCGTCCGAGAGGTTCCGGTTCCCCTCGTCCGTCACCAGGATGTCGTCCTCGATCCGCACCCCGATACCCCGGTACTCCTCGGGCACGGTCAGGTCGTCGGCCTGGAAGTACAGCCCGGGCTCGACGGTCAGCACCATCCCGGCCTCGAGGACCCCGTCCACATACGACTCCACGCGCGCGGCGGCGCAGTCGTGGACGTCCATGCCGAGCATGTGCCCGGTCCCGTGCAGCGTCCAGCGCCGCTGGAGCCCCAGCTCCAGCACCCGCTCCACCGGTCCCTCGACCAGCCCCCACTCCACGAGCCGCTCCGTCAGCACCCGCTGGGCCGCGTCATGGAAGTCCCGGTACTTCGCACCGGGCTTCACGGCCGCGATCCCGGCCTCCTGGGCGTCGTACACGGCGTCGTAGATCTTCTTCTGCACGGCGCTGAAACGGCCGTTGACCGGCAGGGTCCGCGTCACGTCGGCGGTGTAGTACGTGTGCGTCTCGACGCCCGCGTCGAGGAGCAGGAGATCACCGGAGCGCACGGGTCCGTCGTTGCGCACCCAGTGCAGCGTGCAGGCGTGCGGACCGGCCGCGGCGATCGTGCCGTAGCCGACGTCGTTGCCCTCGACGCGCGCGCGGAGGAAGAAGGTGCCCTCGATGTACCGCTCGGAGGTGGCCTCGGCCTTGTCGAGGACCTTCACCACGTCCTCGAAGCCCCGCACCGTCGAGTCGACGGCCTTCTGGAGCTCCCCGATCTCGAACTCGTCCTTGACGAGCCGCGCCTCGGAGAGGAAGACGCGCAGCTCCTCGTCCCGCTCGGCGGTGACCTTGTCGGTCAGCGCGGCCTCGACGCCGGCGTCGTAACCGCGGACGACCCGCACCGGGCCGGTGGCCTCGCGCAGCGCGTCCGCCAGCTCGCGCACGTCGGAGACGGGGATGCCGTACAGCTTCTCGGACTCGGTGAGCGAGTGCCGCCGCCCGACCCACAGCTCGCCCTGGCCGGAGAGCCAGAACTCACCGTTCTCGCGGTCGGAGCGCGGCAGGAGGTAGAGCGTGGCGGTGTGACCGCCGGAGGGGGCCGGCTCCAGGACGAGCACACCGTCCTCGGTCTGGTTGCCCGTGAGGTAGGCGTACTCGACGGAGGCCCGGAAGGGGTACTCGGTGTCGTTGGAGCGGGTCTTCAGGTTGCCCGCGGGGATCACCAGCCGATCGCCCGGGAAGCGCGCGGAGAGCGCCGCACGGCGGGCCGCGGTCTCGGCGGCCTGCGCGATCGGCTCCAGGTCGTGCAGTTCCGTGTCGGCCCAGCCGGACTTCATGCTCTCGGCCAGCTCGTCGGAGACACCCGGGTACAGGCCGTTCTTGCGCTTCTTGATCGGCTCTTCCGACTCTTCCGGGCTGCTCTCCGGGTTGAGTTCGTCGGCCACGGTCATCCTCCTTGAAACGGCACTGGACCCCGTCCATCGTACGGTCGTACGGAAGGGGGCCCAGGGCCGGAAGACCTGTTACCACCTGCTACTGCTACTGCTACTGCTACTGCTACTGCTACTCGAAGTGGGCAGCGAGCAGGACGACGTCCTCCTCGGAGTCCGCCCGGTCCAGCCCGTCCGGCAGCACGGCCCGCAGCACATGGTCGGCGATGGCGTCGGGGTCGGCGCGCAGCGACTTCGGCACCCCGGCCGCCGCCGCGTGCAGGCGCGCGAAGGCGCGGTCGGTGGGGTCGCCGGTGCGGTGCAGCAGCCCGTCGGTGTACAGCAGAACCGTCTCTCCCGGTTCGGCGCACAGCTCGACGCTCGGCGCCTCCCAGCAGGTGAGCATGCCGAGCGGCGCGGACACGGAGGTCTCCACGAACTCGGTGCGCCGCTCGCCGATCAGCAGCGGCGGACAGTGCCCGGCACCGGCCAGCGTGATCTTGCGCAGCGTGGGCTCGCAGTAGGCGAAAAGGGCGGTGGCGCAGCGGGCGGGTTCGGTCAGCCGCAGCAGCAGCTCCAGGTCGGACAGGACCGCGACCGGGTCCTCGCCCTCCATCACGGCGTACGCCCTCAGGGAGGCTCTCAGGCGTCCCATCGCGGCGATCGCGCTCGGGCCGCCGCCGGTCACCGAACCGACCGCGAGGCCCAGCGCCGCGTCCGGCAGCGGCAGCGCGTCGTACCAGTCGCCGCCGCCGCGCGGGCCGGTGCGGTGCCGGGCGGCGAGCCGGACGCCGGCGACGCGGGGGAGCCGGGACGGCAGCAGCTCCTCGGCCATCGTCGCCATGCACGCGCGTGTGCGCTCGACTTCCAGGAGCCGGGCCAGGTGCTCGGTGGCGTAGCGGACGTACAGGCCGACGAGGTGGCGCCGGCGCTCGGAGGGTTCGGCGGGCTCGTCGTAGAGCCACACGGCGGCACCGAGGCGGCCGGCGTCGTCGGTGGACAGGGGGAGCGCGTAGCAGGCGGCGTAGCCGAGGCGGGCGGCCACCTCGCGGTGGCGCGGGTCGAGGCCGTCCTCGGCGAGCAGGTCGGGCTGGGCGATCTCGCCGTCGCCGCCCGGCAGTCCGTCGAGGATGCGGCCGTACGACATCGCGCTGCGCGGCACGGTCTCGATGTGCCCGAGGTCGGCGCGGGCGAGTCCCAGGCCGATGGTGGTGTCGGGGCCGAGACGGTCGTCCGGTTCGAGGACGACGAGTCCGCGCCGGGCGCCCACCAGGGCGGAACCGGCGCGCAGGAGTTCCTGGAGGGCTTCGGAGAGGGTGTCCGTGCGGATGAGGCGTTCGGTGAGTTCGTGCAGGGTCGTCAGGTCGGAGACCCAGCCGGCGAGCCGGTCCTGGAGCAGGGCACCGGGTGCGTTCGGTACCGGGACCGCTGGGGTACCCGGGGCAGCAGGCGCGGGCGCGACAGTGTGTGCGGGTGCGGGAACCGTTGAATCGATTCCAGCCACTTTCGAAGGGTGAGGGGCGTTCATGGTGTCCGGCTTTCCGACCGGTGCGTATTGCTCAAAAGCATCGCAAACCCCCATGTCATTCTGCGCCGCTAGCAGTGTCTCCACATGTACACGCACTCGTAAGGAGATGTCCAGCATTGTCCTGCCGGGATTCCTGGTGTCCGTGAGCAACAGGTGGAGAGTGGGTTGAAGGGAAAAGTTGGCTTAAAACTGACTCGGGTTACGGTGTATTGAGGTCGACTGGCCTTGCTCCACAGAGCGTCACAGCGGTCGTGATGGGTACGTACTCGGTAAGGGCCAGGGGTGGTGGACCGTCACCCGGAACCTGGTGACCGACCCGGGCGTCTTAGCCACCGACGATCGTGCCCCATCCTCCCGTGGCGGAGGCGGAGAGAAATACGCGGGACGGCAAACGCCAGACTTCGCCACCCCCCGCCACGCCCATGCTTTTGATACGCAGTATGGGGTTCCCCTTGTCTCGGACAAGGGTGTGATGCGCCAACAGGTACGCACAGTGAAGTGATCGACACATGGTGTGATGTGGTCCTCGGTGTTGCCAGCGGTGCAACGGAAAGGAACGAGCGCTCATGCGCGAGATCCTCGGAAGGCGACGCAGGCTCCTGTCCCAGCGCAGCGACGGAAGGCCTGAATTGTTCAGCGCGGCCCTGACCTTCGCCAAGGAATGGCAGTGGCCCGTACTCCCGGGTGTGGCACCGGACCCGGAGGGCAGGGCCCGCTGCGGATGTCCCGACCCGGAGTGCACGGTCCCGGGCGCCCATCCCTTCGAACCGGGCCTGCTCGCGGCCACCACGGACGAGCGCATGGTGCGCTGGTGGTGGACCAACCGCCCGGCCGCGCCGATCATCCTGGCCACCGGCGGCAGCGCCCCCTGCGCGGTCAGCCTGCCGGCCCTCCCGGCCGCCCGCGCCCTGGCCGCCCTCGACGCCCAGGGCATGCGCCTCGGCCCGGTGATCGCGGCGCCGACCCGCTGGGCGATCCTGGTCAAGCCGTACTCCATGGAGCAGCTGGGCGAACTGCTGTACGCCCAGGACCACGTCCCCGGCTCCCTCCGCTTCCACGGCGAGGGCGGCTACCTGGCCCTGCCCCCGTCCGAGACCGGGCACGGCGACATCACCTGGGAGCGGGCTCCGCTCCCCGGCTCGGCCTCCCCGTGGGTCCCCGACGTCGAGGCCGTGGTGGACGCCGTGGTCGAGGCCCTCACCCGTACGGGTGTGAGCGCACCCGAGTTGTAGGGGTGTCGGACGCGGGTGGAACCGGGTGACCGCGCCGGGTCGTTATCGTCCGCCTCATGAACCTTCGTCTGCTTGCCCTGTCGGGAGTCGTGGTGTGCGCGGTCGCGCTGCCGCTGGCCGTGGCCTCCGCGGGACAGGTGGGCGACGGAGGCCGTACGGTCGTCCGCGATCTCGTGCGCCCTGCCACCGCGTCTCCCGCCGTACGCCCTTCCGCTGAGCCCTCCCGGGTACGGCCTTCCGCGGCCGATGACCACAAGGCGCCCCTCGCCGCCCCCGGCCGCTCCCCGCTGCTGCTCGGCGTGGGACTGGCCACCGCCGCACGCTGCGGGCCCGAACTGACCTCCGCCGACGGCATCGAGGCCCAGACCTGTGTGCTCACGCAGGGCGAGGAGACCTGGGCGCGGACCTACTACCGCAACGCGACCGGCGCCGCGCTGGACGCCGCGCTCAGCTTCATGGAGCCCGGCGGACGCACTGTGCAGTTGCACTGCGCGGTTGGCGCCGGGGACGAGCCCGACAGCTGTGAGACGTCACGGGAGCGCACCCAGGGGGCGCCGGCCGACTACGCGGCGGTCGCGGAGTTCGCCCGGCGGGGCAGCGGACCCCTGCTGCTGCGGGCCGGGAGCAACTCCGGGGAAAACACGGGAAGTTGACGCCGGCCGGCGTTCCGTAAAGCGGCCCGGGCACAGAAAGACCCGGTTGCTGGCGACGGGGGATGCACCAGCAACCGGGCTATTGGAACCGTAACAAGAGATCGCCCGTTCGCAAATTCGACCGCGGTGCTCCCTGGCTTATTCGGACACCGATTCGCCTTCTCCGGAGGGAAGTTGTGAACGCGGTCGGCCGTTCCGTGAAGGTTCGGTGGGGGGGTGCCGCCCGGCCGCCCCCCCCCGGGCGTGCCACAAGCGGGTGCCGGGGTCTTAATAAAAAAAAAGATCCCACCAGAAAAACG
>NZ_JBHVYZ010000047.1:1318-59196 GCF_042880295.1 Streptomyces sp. NPDC058307 | reverse complement strand
CTTCGCCGGTGGTTTTTTGTGAAGGCGGGGGGCCTTTCGTTGATTGTTGGGGGGGCCGGACCGGCCGCCCCGCCCACCCGGTTCCGTCAACTCAGCGTGACCTGGCGGTTGGTGAGGCCGCCGCGGGCGCGGCGCTCGTCGGCCGTCAGCGGTGCGTCCGTGGCCAGGGCGCCCGCGAGGCGCTCGGCGAACTCGGCGGCCGGCTTCTCGATGTCCTCCGCGGTGACCCCGCTCGGCAGGTCCCAGACCGGGACGGTGAGGCCGTGGGCACGGAAGGATCCGACGAGCCGGGTGCCCTCGCCGAGGCTCGACCTGCCGGCCGCGTGCAGTCGCGCGAGCGCGTCCAGAAGTTGCTCCTCGGGATGCGGCATCACCCAGCGCAGGTGGTTCTTGTCCGGCGTCTCGCACCAGTAGGCGGCGTCGACTCCGGTCAGCCGGACGGTCGGGATGGCCGCGGCGTTGGCCCGCTCCAGGGAGGCGGTCACCTCGGGCGTGGCGTTCTCCGCGTCCGGGACCCAGAACTCGAAGCCCTCGTGCACAACTGGCTCGAACGTGCCTTCGGGATCGAGCAGGTCCTGCAGTCGCGGGCCGTCGGCGGGAGCGCGCCGGCCCTCGACCGGGGTGCCCGGAGTTGCCGTGAGCGCGCGCTGGAGGGTGTCGGCGAGATCGCGGCTGATGTCGCCGGACGCCGTGTCGTTCTGCAGACCGAGCAGGACCGAGCCGTCGTCGCGGCGCAGGGCGGGCCAGGCCATCGGCAGGACCGTGGCCAGCGTGACCGACGGGACGCCCTCGGGCAGGCCGCTCTTGAGGGTCAGTTCGACCGTGGCGGCGGGGACCAGCTCGCGCAGGGCAACCCAGTCGCCCTCACCCGCGAGGCCCTCGAAGGGACGGTGCACCAGCTCGGTCGCGGCCTGCGCGGCGGCCCGGCCGTGGCAGGCCTTGTAGCGGCGGCCGCTTCCGCACGGGCAGGGTTCGCGGGCGCCGACGACCGGAATCCGACCATCAGCCCCGACGGCGCCGGCGCCGTCCGTGCTCTGCGGGCGCTTGGCCTTCGTCTGGGGTCGCTTCTTGGCCATCGTGGCTGTCTCCCGGTTACGGCTCGTCTCGTACGGGCGCGAGCCTAGCCGCTCGCGACCTGGCCGACGGGAGCCTGTGGACAACGAGCCTGTGGACAACGAGCCTGTGGACAACGAACCTCTGGGCAACCACCGGGGTGTCCCGCACGGACACTCCGTCCGGGGCGCCTCAGTCGAGGTCGTCGAACGCGTCCGAGAAGTCCAGGTCGGGTATCGCGACCGACGGGGCCACGACACGGGTCGCGAAGTCGTTGCGGCGGCACCCGGCGTCCGGGTCGTGAACGTCCGAGTGGACGATCACCCAGACCGTGACCTCGCCCCGGGCGTCGTCCCTGACGCCCCAGTCGTCGGCCAGCGCGGTGATGATGTTGAGCCCACGGCCGCCGTGTGCGGTGACCGAGGGCGTGGCAGGAGCCGGGCGGGTGGGCCCACCGCCGTCCGTCACCTCGACCGTGAGCCTGCCGGTGCCGTCCACCCGCCAGGCGGCGCGGACGTCACCGTCCCCGGCCAGGGCGTCGCCCAGCGGCCGGCCGTGCTTGCACGCGTTGCTCAAGAGTTCGGAAAGAATCAGAACGGCGTCGTCGATGACCGATTCCGCCACGCCACCGCTGCGCAGTTGCACGCGCATACGGTGTCTCGCTTCCCCCACGCCCGCAGGGCCATGGGGTACGGCCATGCTCGACGACGTGGGCACCTCCTGTGCCACCACAAACGCCACCCCCGAGACCTCCTTCGCCCCACGCCACGGTGTGGATGCCCCATTGGCCTGTACCGGAAACCGGCCACTCACGTTCCGCCGACGCATTCGTAACGATCGAACACGCACCGAACGCGCCGGGGCACACCCTGTGACAGAGGCGACGTCAGCGGCCCAGCCGGTCGAGCACCGCGCGCGGGCGGTTGGTGATGATGGCGTCGACGCCCAACTCGACGCAGAGGTCCACGTCCTCGGGCTCGTTCACGGTCCACACGTGCACCTGGTGGCCCGCCCGCTTCAGGCGCTCGATGTAGCCGGGGTGATTGCGCACGATCCGGATCGAGGGACCCGCGATCCGCACGCCCGCCGGCAGCCGGCCGTCCCGCAGCCGCGGTGAGACGAACTGGAGCAGATAGACCGTCGGCAGGGTCGGCGAGGCGGCACGCACGCGATGCAGCGACCGGGCCGAGAAACTCATGACCCTGATCGGCGACTCGGCGGCGGAGGCGGGAGCGTCCAGGCCGAACCGCTTCAGCAGCTCGAGCAGCCGCTCCTCGACCTGGCCGGCCCAGCGCGTCGGGTGCTTGGTCTCGATGGCCATCTCCACCCGCCGCCCCGCGTCGGCGACGAGTTCGAGCAGCCGCTCCAGGGTGAGCACGGAGGTGTCCTCCCGGTCCTCGGGCCGGTACACCCAGTCCGGCTCCTCGTCTTTGGTGCGCCAGAACTCCCGGGTCCTGCGCGAGCCGAAGTCGAGTGCGGCGAGGTCGGCGAGTTCCAGGGCCGAGACCGCGCCGCGTCCGTTGGACGTACGGTTGACCCGTCGGTCGTGGACGCACACGAGATGACCGTCGGCGGTGAGGCGTACATCGCATTCGAGGGCGTCCGCACCGTCCTCGATCGCCTTCCGGTAGGCGGCGAGAGTGTGCTCGGGAGCGTCTTCCGAGGCTCCGCGGTGGGCGACGACTTGAGTCAGCTGCTGCCGTGCGTGGGTCACCGCGTCATGGTGCCACCGCTCGGGGGTACGCGTGCGAACGGAGGCATATGGATTGCGCCTCATTTGTCTTGCATGGCCTATATAAAGAGCAGCCGCGGACGCACAGGCACCGCTTATGGTGCCCTGACGGCCTGTGGGAAAAGCTGACGGCATACAAAAGGACATGCACAGCTGACGCACGCCGGACACGAATGCGGCCTGGCCGGGCGTGACCGAGTGCGACCGACAATCGACAGCCGTGGACCGAGGAGAGAAGCTGTGAGCACCGAGAACGAGGGCACCGCGGTACCCCCCGCCCCGTCCGCACCCCCCGTGCCGGTGGACGCTCCCGCGGCTTCGGCACCCCAGGCCCCCGAGACGGGCGCCGCCGCCACCCCGGCCCCGCAGCACGCCGCCCCCGGTGGTGCCCAGGGCCCGGAACTCGTGCACGCGGGGCCGGCTCCGGCGTATGCCTCGGCGGAGGGCCGGCCGCACGGCGGCGCGGGCGGTCCCGAGGGCGCCTGGCCGCCCCCGCAGCCGCCGCAGGGTCCGCACACCCCGTCGTACGACGGTGGTGCGGGCGGCGCCGGTCCGACGGGTGTCTGGGGTGCGGGCTACCAGCAGCCCGCACCGAAGCCGAAGAACGGCCGCGGTGGTCTCGTCGCCGCGATCCTGGTGGCCGCGCTGGTCGCGGGCGGTCTCGGCGGCGGTCTCGGCTACACCCTGGCCAAGAACAACGACGACGGCTCCTCCACGACCCTGTCCGCCTCCGACAGCGGCGGCAGCGTCAAGCGTGACGCGGGCACCGTCGCCGGCGTGGTGCAAAAGGCCCTGCCCAGCACGGTCACCATCGAGGCCGAGTCCACCAGCGGCGAGGGCGGCACCGGAACCGGGTTCGTCTTCGACAAGCAGGGCCACATCGTCACCAACAACCACGTGGTCGCCGACGCGGTCGACGGCGGCAAGCTGACCGCCACCTTCCCGGACGGCAAGAAGTACAACGCCGAGGTGGTCGGTCACGCGCAGGGCTACGACGTGGCGGTCATCAAGCTCAAGAACGCGCCGGGCGACCTCGAGCCGCTCACCCTGGGCAACTCCGACCAGGTGGCGGTCGGCGACTCCACGATCGCGATCGGTGCCCCCTTCGGCCTGTCGAACACCGTCACGACGGGCATCATCAGCGCGAAGAACCGCCCGGTGGCCTCCAGCGACGGCAGCGGCAGCAACGCCTCCTACATGAGCGCGCTGCAGACGGACGCGTCGATCAACCCGGGCAATTCGGGAGGCCCCCTCCTTGACGCGCACGGCAATGTGATCGGCATCAACTCGGCCATCCAGTCCACCGGCAGCGGCGGCCTCGGCGGCACCAGCCAGTCCGGCTCGATCGGCCTCGGCTTCGCCATCCCGATCAACCAGGCCAAGTACGTCGCCCAGCAGCTGATCCAGACCGGCAAGCCGGTCTACGCCAAGATCGGCGCGTCCGTCTCCCTGGAGGACTCCTCGGGCGGCGCGAAGATCACCACCGAGGGCGCCGGCGGCTCCGCCTCGGTCGAGGCGGGCGGCCCCGCCGCCAAGGCCGGTCTCAAGCCCGGCGACGTCATCACCAAGCTGGACGACCACGTCATCGACTCCGGCCCCACCCTCATCGGCGAGATCTGGACCCACAAGCCGGGCGACAAGGTCAAGATCACCTACGAGCGCGACGGCCGGACCCACACGGTCGATCTCACCCTGGGCTCCCGCACGGGCGACAGCTGACCCCCACCCGCCCGCCCCGACCCGTTACTCTGGTCCCCGCGCCGCGATCACCGGTGGCGCGGGGTGGGTTGCCCGAGCGGCCTAAGGGAACGGTCTTGAAAACCGTCGTGGCGCGAGTCACCGTGGGTTCAAATCCCACACCCACCGCAGGTGAACGGCCCCTGACCAGGTAAATCGGTCGGGGGCCGTCGTCGTGAACGCTGACCGTGAGTGCCTGCGGTTCCCCGGTGTACCCCGCACGATCGGGCACGCGAGGGGCACGTCTATCGGCTCACCTGGGGACGTCGGCTGTTCCCAGCTTGGCTACCGCTGCAGCAAGGGCCAGAAGTGCCTCAACCTGAGCGGCTGCTATGGCGCTCTCGGGTGAGGCGAATTTCCCGCTGATCACTCTGGGATTCATCCCGGCGAGCAACTCGTGGGCCCTCTGAGCGTGCGTGGCGTAGTCAGCCATGAGACCTCCCGTGTCGGTGATCTGCACACTAGCGATCACGCAAGGTCGGCGGAACGACTTTGGGCGGGAGCTGCCATGGGGCGAGTGATCATGGCCCCGTAAGCTTCCGGCGAGTCGGGCAGTCTGCCGGTCTGACCGGCGTGACCTCACACGATCTCCGGGCCTCGCACGGGACTTGGGTCGCCGACAAGTACGGTGTCATGACGGCCGCGCACCGCCTCGGGCACTCGAACGCGAGCGTGACCACTCGGCACTATGCCCGCCCGGTCGCCGGTCGTGATGACCAGGTGGCCGAAGCCTCGGATGCGTGGGTCAACGGGCACGATCTCGACCGTGGGGCACGTAGCGGGCACGACGATGATGACGACGGCTTGGCAGACGCACTCGTACCCGTTTGACCTGCGGCGGAGACCTCACCGCTCTTGATCGGCGAAAGGTCTTGAAAACCGTCGTGGCAGCGATGTCATCGTGGGTTCAAATCCCACACCCACCGCATCGCAGGTCAGAAGCTTGCAGGTCAGAAGGGGTGCCACTCTCCGGAGTGGCACCCCTTCGGCGTGGCCGTGTCTCACCCTGGCTCGCCGGTGTCCCACCTCTGACCAGCGCGTGCGGCCAACCTGCGGCCAGGATTCACGGCTCCGCCGTCAGGTCGGCGGCGGTGTCGGGAAGATCGTCGTCGTGGGTGTCTGCCACGAGTTCAGCGAGCATGAAGTGAGCCTCCTTGGTAGACATCCTCTTTTCGACGCGCACAAAGTAGCTGCGTTCAGAGACGCGGAAGACCTGTCTCCTCTGGCGTCGACGCCCTGCTGCGGTGGCAGCCTCTTCAAAGGTGTCGATGATGCGCAGCATCCCGGCCAGGGCTTCGGTTTCGGTCCCCTCGAGTTCACGGCAGACGGTGTAATGGGAAATCTCTGCCAGACCGAGGGCTCGCATAACGGCCCATCCGGGCATGGTGTTCTCCAGTCCGTGAGACGACGTGAGCCTCGAAGTCCCGTACCCCGTCGCGCAGTCGACCCGAATCCGGCTTCCGGCTCGGTGATCTTGGCGCGGGGAGACTATCGGAGAGGGAGCGGCTTGGTGCCTCCCTTCTGGCCTTTACGGGCGTGATCCTCGGTCCTCATGCTCTGCCCGCCCCGAACCGGGTGGCGACCTCTGGATCCTGACCGGTGCCGGTTCCCCCAAGCACGAGCCGATCCGGGCAGCGGGCCGCTTCTCCCCGCTGGACGAGACCGTGGGCCGCGTTCGGCATGACTGACGGTGGCCACCAGCAGGGGCGCCGCTGGGTTTTGCCCAGGTCTGGTTGTCGCCATGGGTCACCTCGCCGTGAAGAGGGGAAGACTCGTGGTGACGTGAGCCGCACCGGTGACAACGCACGGCTTCCAGGGAGGACTTGAGGCCACTGCCGTCGAGATCAAGCCGCACACGAGCGAACGGCCTCTGCGCGCTGGTCGTCGGTTGATCTGTGTGCTTCCCTGAAACGAGAACTGCACAGCGCCACCTTTTCCGCAACTCGGCGTCCGGGCGCCCGGTTGCGGCCCGACGCATGTTGACATCCACGGAGTCCGGGACCACGGCCGGGGTCCGCGGGGGCTAGCGACACGGGGGGTTCATGGAGACGTCAGGAACTGACGTGGAGTTCGACTTCGACGTGGTGAACCTCAGCGGTTCCGCAGACGTAGATATGGACGAGTTGCCCAAAAACGCCCTCGGCCGATCCATTCAGCGGGTTCGGCGGGACACTTTGGAGCACCACCGCGCAGGGGATGTGTCCATGTTCCAGTCGGCGCTCTGACTTGGGTACGTAGGCAGCGGAGGCCCGTGGCAGGAGGTGGCACGTGCGTGATGCGAACCCCTTCGTCGAGTGGATAGTCAAGGTTGCTCAGCCATGCAACCTGGCGTGTGACTACTGCTACGTCTACGAGCTGCGCGACCGCACCTGGCGGGACAAGCCGGCCGTCATGGCGGACGGGACCGCGGATCAACTGGCCCGCCGCATAGCCGAGCACGCCCGACGTCACGCCCTGCCCCGGGTCCGGGTGACGCTGCACGGGGGTGAGCCGTTGCTCGCCGGCCTGTCTCGAATCGAACATCTTCTGGAAGTCCTGACGCGGGAGCTGCGCGGCACGGCTGAGTGTGATATTTCCCTTCAGAGCAATGGGACACTTCTGAATCCCCCATGGATGGACCTGTTCCGCCGACACGGGGTGTCGGTGGGCGTCAGCCTCGACGGCAGTCGTGCGACCAACGACCGTCACAGGCGTGCCAGGAACGGACGGAGCAGCTACGACTCCGTCCAGAGGGGATTGGAACTCTTGGCGAGGCCCGAGAACAAGGCGCTGTTCGCGGGCCTGTTGTGCACGGTCGACATCGACCATCCGCCGCTCCAGGTCTTCGAGGCGCTTCTTGCGCACGAACCGCCGGCCGTCAACTTCCTGCTGCCGCACGCCACCTGGGAGCATCCTCCGCCCGGCCACGATCCGAATCGAACGCCGTACGCGAACTGGCTTCTGGCGGTGTTCGAAAGGTGGTACGCCGCGCCGCGTCAGGAGACCAGGATCCGTCTGTTCGAGGACCTGATGGACCTCGCGCTCGGCGGTCACGTCCGGTCGGAGAGCACGGGACTGGCCGACACGGATTTCCTCGTGGTCGAGAGCGACGGCACGATCGAGCTGTCCGACTCGCTCAAGGCGACCCGGAACGGCGGTGCCGCCACCGGCGTCGACATCTTCGCTCACGACTTCGACACCGTGGCGCGGCACCCGGTCGTGGCCGAGGCCCGCCGCGGGGGCCTGGCGGCCCTCGCCGACGTCTGCCGCGGTTGTGAGGTCGTGCGCCTGTGCGGCGGCGGACTGCGCGCGCACCGCTTCAGCCCCGGAAACGGCTTTGCCAACCCCAGCGTCTACTGCGCCGACCTGCGCGTTCTCGTCACTCATATCCGGGACCGCGTCCTGGCCGATGCCGGCGCCCTGCTGGGGAGTGCCTCGTGACGGCCCCGGCGACTTTGCGGATGACCGCAGACGACTTCGCGAGTCTGGCTGTCTGTCACCCGTCCCCGGCCGCCCTTCGGGTCCTACGGGACGGGCAGGTCTCGCGACGCCTGCTGATGCTGATGAGCGTGGCCGAGGCGGCCCGCGGCAGTGCGCCGGAATTCTGGGAGGCGCGGGGCGCGGCGGCCTGGGAGCTGTGCAACCGGGCCCGCAGAGCGGACGTCGGCGCTTTCGAGGACGTACTCCTCCATCCCCATGTCGGCGTATGGCTGGGCCGGTGTCTGCGAGCCCTGAACGATGCGTGCCCCGCCGCCCGGGCGGGCGCGGACCTCGACCGGCTCCCGGGAGTGGCGGCCGCGGCCGCGTTACGCGCCGGACTGCGCCCGCACCTCACCCTCCCGGCACCGGGCTCGCTCGTCTGGCTGCCCACGCTGGGGGTCGTCCGGTTGGCGGGCGGCGCGGCCGAGGCATGCCTGCGAGGTGACGTACTGGACCTGGGCGGGCGGTCGACGGCCATCGGGGAGCGGGGCGGGCCGGCGGCCCATGACATGACCTGGGAGGGCCCGCGCCGTATCACCGTCGGTGCCCTCGGAGGCGCGCCGCCGTTGTCAGTGGTCCTGGAGGACGCCGATCCCTACCGGGACGCGCACGGCCATCCCGTGTCGCCCGGTCAGACGGCCGGGGAACTGCGTGCCTGGCAGACGGTGGTGGCCTCGGCCTGGCAGGTGGTGACCCGCCTGGTGCCGGAGCGTGCCGCCGCCTGCGCCTGGCTGTGGACGGCGCTGGTGCCGCTGCGGCCTCCGCGGACCGGGCGGGGTGTGAGTTCCTCCGCGCGGGAGGCGTACGGGGCGATCGCGGCCTCCTTCGCCGCCGACCCGGTGCGGTTGGCCGAGACCGTGGTGCACGAGAGCGCGCACATCGCCTTCGGAGCCCTCGCCGATCTGACCGATCTCGCGGATCCGGAGGATCGCACACTGCAGCGTGTCGGCTGGCGCAAGGACCCCCGGCCGGTCGGCGCGATGCTCACGGGAACCCATGCACATCTGGCCCTTCTGGAATTCTGGCGCCGACGCGGGCAGGAACTGAGCGGCGCGGGGGCCCGTGCGGCGCGGGCCCGGTTGCACCACTACGGCGCACAGGTCATGGACGCTCTGCGGATCCTCCAGGCCCATCCCGCGCTCACGCCCATGGGGGCGCACTTCGTCTCGGTCATGGCGGACGAGTCGGCGCGCTGTGGCTTTTCCCCGCGCACGTTCGCCTCCGTTCGCCCCAACCGCCCCTCACACCATCGGGTGGTATCGCGGGAAACGCCGGACGTCGTTCGAAGGCGCGGAGTGTCCTCGTCCGAACAGGGCGGGGCGGGCTTAGCTGTGGGCTCAGCCGGGTGCCGGGAGAAGACTGTCGACGAGACGACACCGGGGGCGAGCTGATACATGAGGACGCGGTGGCACGGCGGAAAGACGATGGCACAGCGGAAAGCCGCGAACGCCCGGGGAGCGGCGAGAGCGCGGGGCGCAGGCACGCCACCAGATTTTCGCCATGTCCGGAACAAACATCGACGTGGTGGGGCCGGTGGTGACGCGTCGCACGACCTGTGCGCCGCACCCTCTCGGCCCGTCGCCCGATCCGGCTCGTCCCGGGACCGCGTCGCCCTACGGGAGCAGCCATCGTGAGCCACTTCTACTTGAGTCACGTTCGCACCGTCGACGAGGAGTGGGTCGCGTCGTTCTTTCACGACCTCTGCCAGCTCGTCGCTCGGCGGACCGGACGCTCCCCGGAGGCCGTGGGCGTCCGTGGGAAGCCGCAGTCGGCCGATGTGTCGGTGGACCTGCTGGGCCGGTCCACCGTCCTCGTCGTGCTGCACTCACCGCGGTATTTCAGCCAGTCGTACTGCCGGGCCGAGCTGTCCTACTTCCAGCGCCGACTCAACATGCAGCGGTCCCGGACCGGCCGCAGTGCCGACGCGGTCGTCGCCGTCACGTGGGAGCCCGACCTCACGCACTCCCTGGAGGCCGTCGGCCCGTACCAGCCCCTCGGTGTGCGGTCGGAGGCCTACCGGCGTGACGGGCTGCTGCATCTGCTGCGGCTGAAGGCGCGCTACCGGTCCGAGTACGAGGAAGTGCTGGGGGCCGTCGCCGACCGGATCGTCGCGGCCGCCGAACAGCTGCCCGAGGTCCATGGATTCGACGCGACCGGGAGCCATTCGCCCATGGGCGCGCCCGCGCACGTAGGCAGCCAGGAGGTCCGTTTCGTCGTCGCGTCCACGGCCAAGGACGACGTGTCCGACGAACGGCGCTCGCTCCAGTACTACGGGAAGACGGCCCTTGACTGGTCTCCCTACGCGCCGGGGGAACACGAGGCCCTGGTCTCCCTGGTGAAGAACACCGCCACCGCGCTGGACTTCACCGCGACCGTGCTGCCGCTGGACGAGGAGACCGTCGACCGGATCGTCGGGACACAGGACGCCGAGCAACTCGTCGTGCTGCTTGTTGACGCGTGGGTGGCGATGCGGCGGGAGGAACACCGGCTTCTGGCGGCCGTCGACGAGCGCAACCCCGATGCGACCACCGCGCTCGAACCGAGGGCCCGCGACGACACCGAGTCGGCCGAATGGGCTGACACCCTCGACGATCTCCTGGACCGCACGCTCCCTCGCATGCGGGGACGGCACAGCGAGTACGAACGCTGGAAGCTGCTGGACGCGGAGAGTTTCACCTCCTCTCTCCGCAAGGTGCTCATCCGCCTTCAGAACGAAGCGCTCAAGTCAGTGGAAGCCGTTCAGCCGCCGGCAACGCCGACTGAAGGCCTCCCTACGTTTCCCCTGCTCGGAAGGTATTCCTCATGACGTTCGACTCGGGTGACGCCGGCGCCCGCGAGTCCGGCACGATCGTCACGTTCTACTCCTTCAAGGGTGGAACCGGTCGCACCATGGCCCTGGCGAACGTCGCTTGGATCCTGGCCAGCAACGGAAAACGTGTATTGGCCATGGACTGGGACCTGGAGGCTCCGGGGCTGCACCGCTACTTCGCTCCCTTCCTCGGCGACCCGGAGCTTCGCTCCACCCCGGGCGTCATCGACCTGATCCGCGGGTTCGACCTTTCCCGGCCGAGGCCGACCGGGGGCGACTACAGCCGACAGGCCCGCGTGGAGCGCTACGCCTCCGCCCTGACGTGGTCCTTCGACAGCGGCGGTTACGTCCTCTTCGTCTCTCCCGGGCGAAGGACCCCCGAGTACTCCGAGACCATCAACACCTACGACTGGAAGGGGTTCTACGAACAGCGCGACGGTGCCGCGTTCCTGCGTGCCCTGCGCGAGGACATGCGGAGCAACTACGACTACGCGCTGATCGACAGCCGTACGGGCTGGAGCGACACCTCCGGCATCACCACGGTGCTGATGCCGGACGTGCTGGTCAACTGCTTCACCCTGAACACCCAGTCGGTGGACGGCAGCGCCAGCGTGGCCGCGGACGTACGGCGGATCGCCCCGCACGTGAAGATCCTTCCCGTGCCCATGCGGGTGGAGGACGCGGAGCAGGAGAAGCTGGCGGTGAGCCGGGGACATGCCCGGCATCGCTTCCAGGAGTTCCTGAAGGACACGCCGAGGGCGGTGGATCCCGACGGCTACTGGGGTGCGGTGGAGATCCCCTACAAGCCTTTCTTCGCCTATGAGGAGGTCCTGGCCACCGTCGCGGACACGCCTCGCCAGCCCGCCTCGCTGCTGGGCGCCTACGAGCGCCTCACGTCCGTGATCACGGACGGTCGCGTCACCTCTCTGCGGCCGGTGGAGGAGCCGGTGCGCAGGCAACTGCTCTCCCGCTTCCAGCGGGTTCCGGTGCCCGGTGGCCGCATCGTGCCGCGCGTGCGGGTCGACTTCGCGTTGCGTGACGGCGCCTGGGCGGAGTGGATCGCGGCCCAGCTGCAGGGCGGGGGGATCGCTGTGACGCTGCACGGCAGCAGTCCGTCGGTACCGCTGCCCGGTGGCCCGGCGGACGGCGCCGACGTGGTCATCGCCCTGCTCTCGCCCGACTTCGCCACCACGCCGGTCGCCGACGAGGTGCGTGCACTGGCGGCGGCTCCCGACGGGCCCAAGATCATCGGGCTGCGCACCCGGGAGCATCAGCCGGAGCCGGCCCTGCGCGGACTGCCCGGTTTCACCCTGGCGGACGTACCCGCTCAGCACGTGCTCCACCAGGTTTTCGCCCTGCTCGAACTGGAAGTGCCGTCCTCCGCCCTCGGCGAGGGCATCGCCTATCCGGGCCTGGTTCCCCGGATCTTCAACGTGCCGCGCCGCAACAACGCCTTCACCGGCCGTGACGTACAGCTGGACCGGCTGCGGTACGAGCTGAGCGCCGACTCGCTGCGTGCGGACACGCCCGTCGGGAAAGTGTTTTTGTATGGTTTGGGGGGAATTGGCAAAACTCAGATCGCGCAGGAGTACGTCCACCGTTACGGTTCCCAGTACGACCTCGTGCACTGGATCCCGGCGGAACAACCCAACCGGATTCCGCAGCTCCTGGCGGAGCTCGGGATGGAGCTGGGCATTCCGGGTGACACGGTCGACGAACGTGTCCAGGCGACGATCAACGCTCTCCAGAACGGCGAGTATGGTCGCTGGTTGCTGGTTTTCGACAACGTCACCGAAAACCAGGACGCGTACGGAGAGACCCCGCACAGTGACGAGGGAGACACAACGGTGGAACGGTACCTTCCAGCCGAGGGGCCGGGGCACGTCATTCTCACCGCCCGGCGCTCTCCCCACGAGGAGAACCAGATCGCCGTCGAGATCGACGCCTTCCACCGGTCCGAGAGCATCGCCCTGCTGCGCCGCCGGGTGGACGGGCTCTCGGTGGAGGACGCCGACCGGATCGCCGACACGCTCGGTGACTTCCCCATGGCCATGGAGATCGCGGCGGCCTGGCTGCGCCAGACGGCCATGCCCTTGGACACCTACCTCGACCGGGTCAACAACCAGGTCAGCGCGGTACTCAACGGCTCCGGAGGCGCCGGCGACAGTCAGCAGGAGTCCCTCCTCGCGGTCTGGCGGCTCACTGTCGACCGGCTCGGCAACGAACGGCCCGCCGCGGTCCGGCTTCTCGAACTGTGTGCCTACCTGTCCCCCGAGCCGATCGCGCACTCCCTGCTCTACAGCGACGCCATGCGGAACCGGCTCGCCGAGGAGACGGGGGACGAGTCGGTGCTCGACCCCATGGTGATGGGGTACCTGATCCGTGACCTCGGCCGGTACGCGCTCGCAACCGTGGACCAGCAGAGCGGATCCATCCAGGTGCACCGACTGGTCCAGGCCGCGGTGCGGGAATGGCTGAGCGAGGATCCCGAACGCGAGAAGCGGACCCGGCGTCAGGCACAGCTGGTGCTGGCGGGAGCGCTGCCTTCGGCCGCCTTCCAGGAGGACAGCGATGCCGCCCGGCAGAGGTTCGCAGAGCTGCTGCCCCACCTGGAGCCCTCGGAGGCGCTTTCCAACACCGATGCGCGGGTGTGCGAGTGGGTCATCCGCCAGGTACGCAACCAGTGGCGGATCGGCGACCACCGGGCCGCCGCCGCACTGGGCCAGAAGGCGCTCGACGCCTGGACACAGTCCCTCGGCGCGGACCATCACCTCAGGCTGCGGCTGGCCGCCCAGGTGGCCAACCCGCTGCGCTCCCTGGGCCGTTACCGGGAAGCCCACGAACTGGACGCCGACACGCTGCGGCGTCAGCGCCAGCAACTCGGTGAGGACGACGGATACACGCTGGTGACCGCCCGCAACTACGGTGGTGACCTGCGTGGCCTCGGCCGCTACCAGGAGGCGTACGACGAGGACTCCAGGACGTACGAGCTCTACAAGAACAGCCCGCACTTCGGCCCCGACCACGAGGACACCCTTCGGGCCGCGCACAACCTCGGGGTGTCGCTCATTCTGGCGGGCAGGCCCGCCGAGGCCCTGGAGCGGGCCACCGAGACCTATCAGAGGGCACGGCAGGCGCTGGGCCTCAAGCACCGGCTCACCTGGGCCTTCGCGGTCAGCACGGCCCTCGACCGCCGGGAGACGGGCGACTACCAGGGAGCCCTGGATCTGCTCTTCGAGATCCGCAAACGGTTCGCCGGTGTCCTGAAGGACGAGAACTCCGACGACGTGCTGAGCACGGACGCGTCCCTCGCGGTGACACAGCGCCGTCTCGGCCACTACGTCGAGGCGGAGGCCCTGACGCGTTCCACCCTGAACGTGTACCGGCAGCGCTACGGTGAAGCGCACCCCGACACGATGTCGTGCACGGCGAACCTCGCCTGCGACCTGCTCGCCCTCTCGCTGACGGATCCGGCCAGGGGGGAGGAGGCGGAGAAACGCGGGCGCCAGAACCTCGTCGGCTATCGGGAACGCCTCGGAGCCGGACACCCGTTCTCGCTGGCGGCCGCGACCAACCTTGTGGCCATCCTCAGAAGCCGGGGAGAGATCGGGGAGGCGATGGAACTCGCCGACGAGACCCTCCCGCGCCTCGTCGAGCGGCTGGGCGCCTCTCACCCTGCCACTGTGGCCTGTCGGGCCAACCGGGCCGGCGTGCTGTCCGAGCTGGGCCGTTACGAGGAGGCGCTGGCCGAGGACGAGGACACGCACGAGGCGTACCGCGTCCTCTACCGGGACCATCACCCGCGGGTGCTCTGCGCGGTGTACAACGTCGCTCTGGACCGCATGCTGATGGGCGACGACGACGCCGAGCAGACCCTCACAAGGGTGACGTTCGACGCGGAGCAGGAGTTCGGTCGGGAACATCCCACGGTCCAGGTGATGCGCGACCGCAAGCGGATCGACTTCGACCTGGAGATGCCGCCGACCTGATGCGACCGTACGACCTGACCGCCCCGGGGCGGTCAGGTCAGTTGCTCGCGGTCGTCCCGTACCGCCGCACGAATCGCCGCACCGTCCGGTTCATCTCCTCCTCCCGCCAGGCGGGCAGGCCCTCCAGGCGGGTGTGGGTCCCGGTGGCGCCGAGCAGTTCGCCGTCCACCACGAACAGGAACAGCAGCCCCCCGGGGTACGCCGTGTCGAGCGCTCTGACCAGGTCGGCGTCCGGGGGATGCGGGATGATCACGACCACCGGGCCGAAGTCGTGCTCGTGTTCCCGCAGGGTCTCCTCGTCGTGGATGTCGAACTCCTCCCGGAGTGCTTCGCCGATACGTTCCACCAGATCGGCCAGGACACCGGTGCCCGCGGTCAGCGGGACGACGAAGTGGTCCCAGGGCAGCGGAAGTTCACTGGCCCGGTGGATGTAGCGGCGTGCCGTGTCCATGGAGAGCGCCGGCAGCACCGCGACCCTGGGGGAGCCGGCGCCCAGTACCCCGCGCATTCGGGCCGCCTCGGCCAGGGGTACCCGGGCATGGGTCACGCTCAGCTGGATGAGTTCCCGCGAGGCGTCCGGGCCGGACAGGGGCAGCAGTTCGGTGAGGGCCGCGCGCAGCGGATCGGCCTCGGGCTCGCTCGGGCGCTCGGCCAGCAGGCCCGAGGCGAGTCGGTGACGCATCAGCGGGGACAGGGTCTCCAGAGGGACACCCAGCGTCGCACCGGCCCGGCTCAGGCTCTCCGCGTCCACCTCCCGCAGATGATGGACCACCCGGTGGTGCACCTTGGCACCCGTCGACTCGGCCCGCATCAGGTCCAGTTGGGGTCTTATGTCATGCCGTACGGCTTCGAGGTCGTCCTTGCCCGGCCACTCCACCATCTGCCGCCGGTGCGGGCTGAGGGAACCGAGCCCGCTCTTCTCCAGGGCGTCCAGGGTCACTTCCGGCAGCATCAGCAGGATCACCGGGAAACCGTCGTGCCGGTTGCGCAGTTCCGCCATGGCCAGTTCGTTCTGCACGTGCTCGGACCGCAGGGCGTGATCCGACACGATCAGGAGCATGCCGTGCGCGCTTCCCATGCCGTCGGAGATGGCCGCCATCCAGTCCTGCCCGGGAACCAGCGACTCCCGGTCCACGACGACCGGTTCGCATCCCTCCTGGTGCAGCAGTTCCTCCATGGCGCGGCGGGCCGGCCAGCAGCTGCAGGTGCAGCCGAGAGGCTCGCTGCGGCTGAGGAAGACATGGGGACCGGACATGGGACTCCTAGCAGGGGGCCGTGTCGCGTCAGCGGGCGGGCGGGGCGAAGGGATCCGTGGGTTCGTCCGGGGGCGGGTGGGTGTCCGTGCGGATCCGGAACCAGCGGGTGCGACCCGCGTCGAGCTCCACCGTGACCAGCCCGTCACCGGTGGGCCGCAGGACCCGTGGCGGCGCGTCGGGCGGGTGGTCCGGGGTGTCGTGGACGATCTCGATCAGCTCGGTCGCGCCGGTCGCGGCGGTCGCGTCCGGCAGCGGTACCCGGGCGGTGACCGGAACGTCCACCGTGCTCGTCAGGCACAGGACGGTCTGCCCGGCGTGGTCCCTGCGGACAGCGGTCACCCCGGTGACGCCGGCGGGCACCCGCTCGACTCCGCCGGTTCGCAGAGCGAGCTGTTTGGCGCGCGCCGCGAGCAACGGTCGTAGCACCGAAGGCGCCCGGCCGGCCGGAGCCAGGACCGAGGCGGGCACCTCGTGACAGCCCGGGAGCGCCAGCAACAGAGCCGCCTGCGGATCTGCGACATCCGAGGGGAGGGCCCACGCGCGGTATCGCGCAGGGGGGCCGGGGGCAGCCGCGGGGTCGGGCGGGGGGCCCAGGCAGAGGTGGCCGGGAGGGTCGGGGTGGGTCGCGGCCGTGGTTGTCGTGACCAGCGCCGCCTGCGGGTAGGCGCCCAGCAGATGGCGCAGGCGGGTGAGCAGCGACGCGGGCCACCGGTCCGTGTCGCTGAGCCGGAGTCCGTCGATCGGTTCCTCCAGCAGGTCGCAGGCGCGCCTGAGCAGTTCGCCGTACGGGGAGTCCTCGTCCGGGGGTGCCAGTTCCACCAGTACGCGCAGCCCCAGCTCACGGGCCCGTGCCAGCAGCGCGGCGAACTCCTCCGAGTCCGCCGGCAGGGCGGCGGGCAGGCATATGTGTCCGATGCCCCAGCGCCGGATCCCTGGTGGCAGCACGGCGTTGCGGGCCGGCAGGACCACCCCGACACTGTCCCGGAGCCAGCCCGGCCCCGCTCCGTCCGGCGGGGAGGCAACCGGTCCCGGGGTGAGCAGATGGCTCCGGCCGTCCTCCGCGCGGATCTCCACCTCGCCGCCGTGCCCCGACACGAGAAGCAGCCCGCCTGCCGCCGGATGGACCTCCCGGACCCGGAAAGGCATCGGCACCGCCGTGACCGCCCCGCCCTCCGGCCAGCCCAACCGCAGCAGTCGCTCACTCCCGTCCGCGGCCACGACCAGACCGGTCTCGGGAAGCAGCGCGAGTGAGGACGCCGGCGCGGGCAGCAGGCCCAGCACGGCGGCGTCACCGGCCGATCGGGACGAAGGGTCCGCCGTACCGCCGGACCCGGCTGTAGAGGGCTCGGCAGACCCTTTGGATCCACCCGCCGCGGAACCCGTCACCCCCATACCCGGCCCGGCCCACACGCGGCCGTCCGCCGTGCCCCACACCACCGCCCCCGACCGCGGATCGCCGCACAGGGCGGTGATCTCGGTCCCCGCGTGCCATCGGCCGGCCCCCGGGTCGGAAGGCGAGGCCAGGTGATGGACCGTCACGGCGCCGCTCGCGTCCGCCGCGGCCACCAGGGCCGAGCGGACCGAGCACCACAGCCGTACGACCGGGGCCGGATGCGAGAGGATGCGCAGGGTCCGGTCGGGGTCGCCGTCGTCGACGAGCAGGACGTCGGCGCCCGTGGCGAGGCAGAGCACGCCGCGTTCCGCCGTCCGGGACCAGCCCACCGCCGTCGGCTGCACCGCCAGAGGGTGCAGGACGGTGTCGGCGGTTCCGTCCACGGCCGTCGTCACCACGTGCAGCCCCTTGCCACTGACCACCGCCGTGGCCGCGGGGCCGTTGTCGGCGACCGTGAGCAGCCGTGGCCGGTCGGGCAGTTCGACCGAGAGCACGGACTCGCCGTCGTCGATCCGTAGCACGGTCCGGCCGTCCGCCGTCGTCGCGGCCGCCGCCCGGTGGCCCGCCCGCGCGCACAGCAGGGCACCGCCCAGCTCCGTCTGCGCGGCCAGGAGCGTGCCGTCGGCGCGGGCCTCGGCAGCCACGCTCAGGTCCAGCGCGGTCTGTTCGCCGTGGTGCAGGTCCAGTTCGTGCCACTGGGTGCCGGGCAGGGCGCCGCGCAGCCGCAACCGGACCCGGCCCGCACCGCTGGCTCCGCACACCAGGGCGTCCCGTTCCGGAGGGCGGCTGATGACCAGGCCGTCCGCCACGGCCCGGACTCCGATGTCCACCTCGGTGTGGACCAGCGTCCGCACCGCCCGGATCTCGTCGGCGTCGGCCCGCGTCACCAGAGCGCGCGGCGGTTCCATGCCCAGCCGCTCCGCCGCCATCACCTGCAGCCGCCAGGCGGGCGGCGACTCCCGTACGGCTTCCGGCAGTCGGGGGAGGAACCGCAGGATCCATCGGCCGGCCTCGGCTGCTGTGCCGCCCTCGGCGAGGACCTGCCGGAACAGGGGGGTAAGCGTCCGCTCGATGCCGGCGTCGGTGGGCCGCGGGCCGGTGGTCGCCGACCACAGCAGCTCCTCGAAACCGCGGACGAGGGGCGGCGCGCAGCGATGGGTGGCGACGGTGAAGTCGCGGACCGAGCCCAGCAGATCCGGGTCGTGGTCGGACAGCTGCCGCCGCAGCTCCGCGCTCACCTCCGGGTACAGCACCAGGGCGTGGCTGTCGGCGGCCTCCACCAGGGGTGAGAAACACAGCCTGGCCTCCAGGCCGGTGCTGCTGTCCGGGACGAACCGAAGCCGGGCGCCGCGCAGGAAGTGCGGCTCGGCCTGGGCGGCCAGGCACAGCGACCGGGCCAGCCGCACCACGTCGGGCTGGTGCCTGCGCTGTTCCGTGATCAGCCGGTACGCGCTGGTGCGCTCGGGTGCCGCGGTCATCGTGGCCGACCGGCCCGCCGTGGGTCCCGGCGGGCCGCGGTCTGCGCGCTCCTCACGGACAGCCGACGGTCCAGCGGAACGAGCGCCACCGTCTGTCGTACGGCCGCCGGGTACTCCTCGGCGGAGTAGGGGGTCAGACAGACGACGGGGCTGCCCGCCGCTCGCAGCCGTCGCAGATAGGGGAGCCAGCTGGTCGGCGAGGAGTGGTGGCGGCCGGGCACCGGCGGCTGCAGGTGCCCGAGGTCGGACAGCAGGAGCACCGGCTGCCCGTGCGGCGGAACCGGATGGGGTTCCCAGGTGCGCCCCCGGTCGCGGCTGACACCCTGAGCGATGCGCAGGTCCAGCACGCGCAGCCCGCCCGGCGGCAGCATGCGGGCGGCGAGCCGGCCGATCCACTCCTGGTCGTGCCGGAACGGCCGCATCGACTCACCACGGTCGATCAGCAGCAGTGCTCCTGCCCGGGTGGTGGACCGTTGCCGGTAGGGCACCTTCGGCCGGTCGACCTGGCCGCCGGCGAGGCCGCGCACGACCAGGCCCACCAGCCGGGAGTGGTCGATCGCGCGTCCGGTCATGGCTGTGGCGGCCACCGCGAGGAAGACGGCCCGCTCGGTCCGCGGGTTCCACGGCGGGGCGGGCCGGGGCAGAGCCGTCGGCCAGGGCACGTCGAACGCCTCGGTGCGACCCAGGAGTTCCTCGGTGGCGTCGTCCGGGGTACCGGACGGAGCGGGTTCGCGCCACAGCGGCGGTTCCGTCTCCTGGCTCGCCGCCGGACGTGCGGCACGGACCAGGAGCAGTGAACCCCCGGTGGCCGTGCGGGGGGCCGGGCCGGGGGCCTGCTCGCCCGGGCTCGTGGTGGGGGAGGCCGGTGTCCGGCCGTACGGCGCCGAGCCGGCGGGGTCCGCGTCGGCCCGCCGCGCGGGGTCGGGCGGTGCGCCCGGGGTGCCGGTCGGGTCGGGCGAGCCGGCAGCGGTCCCCGGGCGGTACGTACGGGCCGTCGTACCGTCGCCCCGGAGCGGTCGCTCCGTGCCCCCGGCACGGCGGCCGGGACGGTCGGACGGGGTGCCGGCACGTGCGGACGGGACGGGGCCGGCGGAGGGAAGAGCGAGTCCCAGGGCCGCTGCCAGGGTGGCCAGGCCGTCCGGGTCGGACACCCGCAGGGCGCGGGCCGTCCGCAGCAGATCGCCCAGCCGGGCCGGGTTCCCCGGGTTCATATGGAGGACGACGGGTCGGGGGAGCCCTTCACCATGGCGAGGCCCGCGACCGCCCGCCATTCCGGAGAGTCGGCGGTCAGGTCCATCTGGTGGCAGGCCCGCAAGGTGTCCAGGAACTCGGCGGTGCTCGCCGCGGGCCGGGTCCCCACCGACTCGTGGTCGAACATGTCGGCCAACTCCACGGTGAGCGCCTCGTCGTAGTCGTCCCCCATGTGCAACCGGGCGACCTTCAGGAGATGTTCGCGGCCCGGTGGGCGAAGTCGCAGCAGGATGCAGCGGCGCAGGAAGGCGGTGGACAGTTCCCGTTCCTCGTTGCTCGTGATCACCACCAGGGGTGCGTCCGTGCCCTCGGCCGCGGTCACCGTCCTGCGGTCCGGGCCCACGAAGCGGAGGTTGTTGAGCGGATCGAGCAGGGCGTCCGGGACATCGGGGTCAGCCTTGTCGATCTCGTCGATGAGGACCACGGCGGGCCGATCGCGCAGTGCGGGCACGCCCTCCTCGTCCATGGCCGGATCGAGCGCCTTCCACAGGGGGCCCGGCCGGAAGTAGGACCGTGAACCGGCATCCTCGAGCGTGCCCCGCGTGGCGTCGTTGAGCTGGCGGAACGCCTCCTCGCGCCAGAGCAGGTCATGCGGCTCGGTGCGGGCGGTGACCACCTCCGCGTAGTAGCGGAAGTGCATCAGCCGGGCCACGTTCGGGGCGAGAGCCGACTTTCCCGAGCCCGGCGGACCGAGCACGAGCAGTGGACGGCCGGACGCCAGCGCGACGTTGAC
Source organism: Streptomyces sp. NPDC058307 (assembly GCF_042880295.1). Classification (NCBI taxonomy): domain Bacteria; kingdom Bacillati; phylum Actinomycetota; class Actinomycetes; order Kitasatosporales; family Streptomycetaceae; genus Streptomyces; species Streptomyces sp. NPDC058307. The sequence continues at coordinate 38,306 of NZ_JBHVYZ010000047.1, read as the reverse complement.
GGCCAGGACGGTCCGGTCGTCGAAGAGGTAGACCTGTTCGTCGAGGCGAGCCGTGCCGCGTGCGGGCTTCCGGCCGGTCTGCGCGGGCCGGTCCGTCTCCGCGGCCGGGTCGAAAAGCTTGATCAAGCCCACTGCCCCCCATAGTCAGCTCACGGCTTGGACGTATCGCACCCCGTTGCACTCTTCCCCATGGGACGCACGGTCACTACTCGGTCGACGAATATGGCCGACAGCGCGGTTCTCCCGCACGGACCTGGGAACCGGGGCCGCCGGCCGTGGAGTTGTCAGCTGTGGAGCCGACGCCGTACGCGGATTTCCGGGAACAGGGTGCCGGCGGGTGGCGGCGCGGCAGCCGGGCCGGGCCCGCGGCCGCCGGTCACCAGGTCCACCCGGCTCAGCCAGGGCGCCCGGCGCAGTGCCTCCGGTACGGGCAGGTACGGCCACGGGTCGATGTCGAGGAACATGACAGTCGAGGACTCCAGCGTCGTCAGATCCCTCAGGTTGGGGCAGCGCAGCACCCGCACCGACCTCAGCGACCGGCATCCGGCCAGCTCGGGCAGGGCAAGGAGGGAGGGGTCGTCCGCGAGGGACAGCGAGCGCAGCCCGGGCAGCCGCGGCAGCGTGTCGGCCAGCCCGTCCACCGGGCCCGAGCAGCGCAGTTCGGGTACGGCGGTACCGGTCCGGAGCAGGGCGTGCACCTCGGCGGAGGACCGTACGACCGCGCGCAGTACGGCAGGAGGCGGCGGCGGTTGGCCGGCCGACAGCCGTCGCGGGCGGTCCGCCGACCTCGCCAGGACGCTGCGCGCGGCGCCGGTGCCGGCTTCCGCGGCCCGCAACTGGGCCAGCAGCTCGACGAGTTCGGCCGACGGTCGGTGGCCGGGCAACTGGTCGGTGTCCGTGCCGGGCGTGTGCGCCAGATGGTGGGCCGCCAGGAAGGTTCTGACCTCGGGGCCCGGGAAGGCCACGGTGTCGGGTCCGGGACGGAACACCACGCCGGCGCGGTCCGCGAGTGCGGCCAGCAGCCGCTCGGGCGAGGCGGTGTCGAAGGCACCGGGCGTCCGCAGCGCGCTCAGCGCGGTCCGCAGGGGTATGCGGGAGCTGTCCAGCGCGAGGGCGGCGACGGCCAGCCGGCCGGAGGCCGCCCGCAGGACGCTGTCGGGAACCTGGTTCGCGGCGAGGCCGGGCACCCGAGGGGCGGGCGGTCCGGTCGTCTCCTCCCGCGCCCGGCGCCACACCGCCGAGACGGCGGCCCGCAGCAGCCGGTACCTGGGCACCGGGGCCGGCAGACCCGCGGCCGCCGCCCGCAGCAGCGCCGCCGCGGCGGCGGGGCGGCCGGCGACGCCGACGAGCAGTGGATCGGTGTCGAACTGCCGCAGCAGCACGCCGAGGGCCTGCCGGCCTCCGGGGGCGGCCACCGCACGGGAGTCCAGGAAGGTGCGGACGTCGTCCGGGGACAGGGGCCTGAGGCCGGCGATCCGGAAGTCCCCGAGTCGGGACCACGGCACGCCGGTACCGTTCGTGGCGATGACGCAGGGCGCTTGTGGGTGGGTCTCCAGCAGACGCAGGAGCCACTCCCACACGGCGGCGCGGTGGCCCGCGGGCAACCCGTCCAGGTCGTCTACGGCCAGGAACGCCCGTCCTGCCCGCAGTTGGCGGGCGGCCCAGCCGGCCGGTTCCCGCGGAGCCGCCGACGGGGCGAGCGTCGGTACCATCCCGTCCAGCCGGGGCAGTCCCCCCGACCGCGCCGACAGTACGAACGGTATCCGGCACCCCCAGGGCCTGCGGCCCGCACCGCCCGGCTCACCACCGCCCCGCCCAGGCGACGTGTCGTCCAGCGCCCGGTCGGCGAGCCGTGCGAGCTCGGTGCTGTGGCCGGCTCCCGAAGGGCCGACGAGGAGGATCCGCCGTCCCAGCTCCGGCAGCAGCTCGGCAGCCAGGACCTGGTCCGGTTGCGGGACGCTCTCATCCGGCTCCCCGTTCCCGTCACTCCCGGCATTCCCGGCATCCGTGGCACCGCGGGCGCTCAGGACGCGGGCGACCGGCAGGGCGGGCAGAACGGGGGCCATCTCCTCGCGGAACCGCTCGGTGAAGGCCGCGTCGTCCGCCGACAGCGCGTCGGGTGCCTCCCCGGCGAACCGGTCGTCCAGCTCGGGTGCCGGGGCACCGGCCGTGGCCATCTCGGTCATACGGGCCACGATCCCGTCGAGCGCCCGGTCCAGCACCGCCCGGTACCGCGTGGCCTGCATGGTCATCAGGGCCAGCCCCAGCGAGCGGTACTCGGCCGGCAGGCCCGCGGAGAGGGTGTCGGCCGTCGCGATCGGTCCCGGAAGACGCCGGTCGACCGGCTCCCAGATCAGCGGCAGGACCGGCTGCGGGGAGACACCGGTCCGGGCCTGCCCCAGGCTCCGGCGCATCGCCAGCACCGCCCAGTCCCGCTGGGCCGGCCCCTCGTCGAAGTACGCCGGACTGCACAGGGCCAGCACGATCTCCGCCGACCTGACGCCGTACGAACCCTCTTCCCGTCCCCCGGGCGGACCGGCCGGTGGGGCGAGACGCTGGAACCGCGGCCCGCTCCCGGTGTCCAGACGCCGTCTCAGCTCGTCAAGGAATCTCGCGACCCAGGCCTCGTCCCTGCCGTGCGCATAACTGACGGCATAGCGGTACACGGGCACCATCTCATCCCCCGTATGTGGCTTGCGTACCTCGTTTCCAGTTTCGCACGAGCCCACCGACCGGGCGTGGCACAATCCAGGCCATCGACTCGTAACCATTCAGGCTTTATTGGCGAATTGTCAGGTACAATGCCCATTGTGTCCGCCGGGGCGCAGCCCCTGGGGAAGAAGCAGGCGAATCTGCTCACTGCCATCATGCGGGGGGTGCCTGTCCTGGGATCCGGCAAGGAACCCCATCTCCTGACCGACGCAGACGTCCGCGGCCTCCTGGACACCCTCCGGCCGTGCACGGACGCTCAGGAGACCGGAGAGGTCAACCGGCTGCGCCCCCGCCTGCTGAACGCCGTCATCGGCGCCGAGGCCAGACGCTCGGGTTACATCCAGGGCCTGCCCCGCCACGGCGCCGCTCCCCTGCTGCGGGCCGTCGGCGAGGCCGTCCGTGCCCCGCTGGTGCTGCGGGTCGTGTACGGCGCCAGCACCACGATGCCGCTCCGGGCACTCAGCTATGTCCTCCCGGCGGTGCGCATGGCGTCCCGGCTGACCGAGGCCGGCCACCGCGCCCCCCATCTCCAGATCGTGCTGGCCGGTGCCCTCGGCTGCTGGGTCAACGGCCTGTCGGGGCCCGCCGTGGCCGAGGAGACGGCCCTGCTGGCCCGTTGCCTCGGCCGCCTGTTGTCGTCCCTGGTGCCGGGCGGTTTCGGGGTGTACGTCACGCTCGCGTCGGCCGATGTCGGCGCCGCGCTGGACGGCCTGGTACGGACGCTGACCCCGGCCCGGCGCGCGCACGTCCTGGAGCGGCTCAGCGGCAAGGGCGGAGCCACCGCCGACGAGCAGACGCTTCGGTACTCGGCCGCCCATGTCCTGGTGCACGACCGGGGGACGGTCCCGCTCGCTCTGCAGCAGGGCAACCCCGTCCCGGAGAACGCCACGGTGATCGACATCGGAAGTCTGCAGGAGCGCCACTTCCACGACGTACGACGCCTGTTCGGGCCCGGGGAGGGCGCCGGTCCCGGGGCGCTGGTGCTGTCCCGGCACTCGGTACCGCCGTACACCATGGCCAGGGGCGGGGACATCGGACTGCGCGAGTTCCGGGACGGCAGGAGTCCGCAGGGCAGAACCCTGGCCTCCGCCGCCCGCCATGACCTGCGGCTGCTGTGGACCGCGCTGCCGCCCGAGGAACTGCGCCGGATCACCGACGCGTCGCACGAGCGGCTGCGCACGGTCACCGGCGTCCCGGGCGTCCCGGGCGTCTCGGGCGTCTCGGGCGTCTCGGGCGTCACCGGCGTCTCGGGCGTCGACCCGTACAGAGCCGCCGACGTCTTCGAGGGAGCGCTGCGGTGACCGTCCGTGCCGCCCCTCCTGCCGGCGCCTCCGGCTCCCTCGGTCCCGAGGAACTCGCCTTCCAGCTACGGGCCTTGGGCATCCGGCCCGGCGACACCATGCTGGTGCACGCGTCCCTGAGAGCCGTCGGGCGGGTGCGCGGCGGTGTCGGGGCGGTCGCCGACTCGCTCCTGGACGTGCTCGGTGCGGACGGCACGCTCGTCGTCTACACCCAGACCCCCGACAACTCCGACCCGTCCCGCTGGCCGGTCACACGCGGCTGCGCGGTGCCGCCCTCGCAGTGGCCGCGGCTGCGGGCCGCCCTGCCCGCGTTCGATCCGGGACGGACCCCGAGCTTCGGCGTCGGCGTCCTGCCCGAGGAGGTCCGCACCCGGCCCGGCGCGCTGCGCAGTACCCACCCGCAGAGTTCGTTCGCGGCCCTGGGGCCGGCCGCCGCGGGGATCACCGCGGGCCACGCCCTGAACTGCCATCTGGGTGAGGAGTCCCCTCTCGCCCGACTGGAGGAACTGAACGCCCGCGTTCTGCTCCTGGGCGTCGGCTACTCGGTCTGTACGGCCTTCCACCTGGCCGAGTACCGCGTGCCGGGCCAGGGCAGCCGCGACTACGGCTGTGCGGTCGCCGACGGTTCGGGACGGCGCTGGCATCGCTACCGTGACGTGGACTTCGACTCCTCGGACTTCCCGGCGCTGGGCGACGCCTACGAGTCTCTGCCCGAACGTCCGGTGACCCGGGGCCGGGTGGGCGCGGCCGACTGCCGCCTGTTCGACCTGGCTCCGGCGGTGGCGTTCGCGTCGAAGTGGTTGATCGAACACCGGCCGCGGTGGCGGCCGGTCGAGTAGCGGGAGCGGGGCGCGTCCGGGGGACGCAGAGTGCGCCGGGCTGCCGGGTCACTCGTGGCGGGGGTTCCGCGATGTCCGGGAACGGGGGAGCCGAGCGACCATCCGCGCCGCCGGGATCCCGCAGCCGTCCGTCCGTCACGGCCGGTGGGCCGTCATCCGTGCCGCCGACGCGATCGTCGCCCGTGCCTCGCGTTCCGTGAGTCCCGTGTTCAGGGCCGCGTCCACCAGGGGCGCGACCAGCGCCGGGCCGATGCCGTTCTCGTAGGCGCGGCAGGCGGCCCAGAACAGGCGGGTGTTGCGCTGGCCCTCGTGGGCGGCGAGGACGAACTGGACCAGACCCTGGCCCCGGTCGCCGGCCGAGGGATGGGTCGCGGGGTGGATGGGGCGTGGTGGGGGCAGGAGCAGCCGGAGCAGGGCCGGTGGGCAGGCCGCGGGGGCGAGGTGGGCGGTGCCCGGGGCGGTTGTGTAGGTGCCGTGGTCGGTGCGGGAGCCGGGGCCGACGAGGTAGCCGCCGGCGCCCCTGATGTCGATGCCGGGGGCCAGGCGGCCGGCCGAGTTGGGGACGGCGGTGTCGGGCGGGCCGGTCAGCCAGAGGTGGCGGCCGCCGCTCGGGGTCAGGACGACCACCGTGTCGGGGATCGTGAAGAGATGGCGCAGGGCCAGTTCGCGCAGGGCCGCCGAGGAGTCCGTGTCGGACTTGGTGTCCAGGTCGACGCCGATCAGATGGTGGGGTGGCAGGCCGCACGCGATGCCGTAGCCCGTGGCCCAGGGGGCCGCCGCGAAGAGTTCGCGGATGCGGACGGGGTCGGTCGAGGCGTCGTAGACCCCGTGGCCGAACGCGCCGCACTCGCCGTGGCAAGGGGGCGTCAGGACGTTCACGTCGCGGTGGGGGGAGCGCAGGGCCGGGAGTTTGGTGCGGGACAGGGGGATGACGGCCAGCCCGCGCTCGGCGGCGGACAGGGCGTGGGCGAGGGCCAGCGTCGTGGCCTGCCGGTCTGTGGTGGCCATGACTCCATGTTCGTACGCATGTTCGAAAAAGGGAAGGGGTGGTGGGCTTGACGCGCCGAGGTCCGGGGATTGGCTGGAAAAGTGCAGGAACGCTTCCTCTGTTGTCCTGCTTGGCCATCTACGGTCGGTATCGTCCGAGATTGTCAGCTGAAGTCGCGAAAGGGGTTTATCGACTTGTCCTCACGCTTCAGGGGGAATAACGGCTTCCGCTCTGGTTCGCCGGGGATTCGGTGGGCAACTCTGGACTCGCGACGTCGTGCACAACACCGGGGTGGTCGGCCAACCGCCCTGGAAACAGCCTCACTTGACGTACTACCGGCCACAGGCCGGGTTCTGGAGGAAACACCATGGCAAGCATCCGTACCGCCCGCGTCATCGCCGCCGTCTCCGCCCTCCCGCTCGCCGCCGCACTCTTCACCGGCGTCGCGGCGGCGGGCAACGGCGGCTTCGCGGACGACGGATCGAACGCGGGGGTCGCGAGCATCGTGGGCAGCGGCGTCGGACACGACAACAAGGGCAACTCGTCCACGACACAGCAGAGCGCCGTCGGGTCGGGGGCGTCGAACCAGAGCAACACGGCCCAGGTCAACGGCTCCGCGTTCACGGCCGTCAACCAGGGGAACAGCAACACGTCCGTCAACTTCACCCCGCTGTGGTGGTGATCCGCGAGGGCTGACAGGCCCGCGACGGGGGGATTCACGGGGTGGGATTCACGGGTGGGCTTCATGGGGTGGGACACGTCCGCGCGGCGGTGCTTCAGGCGCCGCCGCGCAGGCGTGTCCGCATGCGCGGCGACAGCCTTGACACCGCACCGCAGGCGTGTCCGCATGCGCGGCGACAGCCTTGACACCGCACCGCAGGCGTGTCCGCATGCGCGGCGACAGCCTTGACACCGCACCGCATCTGACGGACAGTCAGGAAATCTTGCGGACAAGGAGGTTGCCGTCATGGGGGACGATCCGGACCACCAGACGCCCCGGCCCCAGCCCCGCCCACAGCCCCGCCCACAGCCCCAGACCCACCCCCAGGCGGACAACTCGCTGACCCGCCTCAAGTCCTACGAAGGACGCCCCGCCGCCGTCTCCGCCACCGGCAAGGATCCCGTCAACCTCCCCATGATCCGCCACTGGTGCGAAGCCCTCGGCGACTCCCACCCGGCCTACACCGGCCCCGACGCCATCGCCCCGCCCACCATGCTCCAGGCCTGGACGATGGGCGGTCTGTCCGGCCACACGGGCAGATCGTCTTCGTACGACGAACTCCTCGCGCTCCTCGACGCCTCGGGCTGCACCTCGGTCGTCGCGACCGACTGCGAGCAGGAGTACCTCCAGCCGCTGCGCCCGGGCGACGAGATCACGTTCGACACGGTCATCGAGTCGGTCTCCGACCGCAAGACCACCAAACTCGGCACCGGTCACTTCGTCACGACCCGTACCGACGTCCGCGTGGGCGGGACCCTCGTAGGTACCCACCGCTTCCGCATCCTCAAGTACGCGCCCGTACAAGGGAAGAAGCCCCCTCCCCGGCCCCGGCGCCCCCGCCCCGTCGTCAACCGCGACAACGCCGGCTTCTGGGAGGGCGTCGAACAGCGCAGGCTCCTCATCCAGCGCTGCACCGCCTGCGCCGCCCTCCGCTTCCCGTGGCTGCCGGGCTGCGCCCACTGCGGCGGCCCCGACTGGGACACCGTCGAGGCGAGCGGAGAGGGGACCGTCTACTCGTACGTCGTCATGCACCACCCGCCCTTCCCGGCCTTCGACCCTCCCTACGCCGTCGTACTCGTCGAACTCGCCGAGGGCGTGCGGATGATCAGCAACGTGGTCGGGACGCCGTACGACAAGGTGCGGATCGGGATGCCGGTGCGGCTCGCCTTCCAGTCGTACGACGGTGATCTCACCCTGCCCGTCTTCCGCGCCGCCGAGGAGGCCGCCGTATGAGAGCGGGCGACGAGCTGCCACCCCTCGAGATCCCGGTCACCCGCACGCTGATCGTCGCGGGCGCGATCGCCTCCCGGGACTACCAGGACGTGCACCACGACCCGGAACTGGCCCGGCAGAAGGGCTCCCCGGACGTCTTCATGAACATCCTGACGACGAACGGCCTGGTGGGGCGCTACATCACCGACCACTTCGGACCCCGGACGGTGCTCAGAAAGGTCGCCATCCGGCTGGGAGCGCCCAACTACCCGGGGGACACCATGGTGCTGACCGGGACGGTGGAGAGCGTCGAAGGCGCCACCGTCACCGTCCGGATCGTGGGGACCAACGGCATCGGCAATCACGTGACCGGGACGGTCACCTGCTCGATCAGGGACGCCGAATGAGCACACGCGCGCGTGACCGGCTCGGCGGCCGGGCCGCGATCGTCGGCATCGGGGCCACCGAGTTCTCCAAGGACTCCGGCCGCAGCGAACTGCGCCTGGCCGCCGAGGCGGTCCGCGCGGCGCTCGACGACGCGGGCCTCACGGCGGCCGACGTGGACGGCCTGGTCACCTTCACCATGGACACCAGCCCGGAGATCACCGTCGCCCAGGCCTGCGGGATCGGCGAGCTGTCCTTCTTCTCCCGCGTCCACTACGGCGGCGGCGCGGCCTGCGCGACCGTCCAGCAGGCGGCGCTCGCGATCGCGGCGGGCGTGGCCGAGGTGGTCGTCTGCTACCGCGCCTTCAACGAACGCTCCGGCCGCCGCTTCGGCTCCGGCGTCCAGCACCGCGAACCCTCCGCCGAGGGAGCCGCCCTCGGCTGGTCCCTCCCCTTCGGCCTGCTCACCCCGGCCTCCTGGGTGGCGATGGCGGCCCAGCGCTATCTGCACACCCATGGCCTCGGTCCGGAGGCCTTCGGCGAGGTGGCGGTGACCGGCCGCGCGTACGCGGCCACCAATCCGGCCGCCTGGTTCCACGGCCGCCCCATCACCCTCGCCGACCACGCGGCCTCCCGCTGGATCGTCGAGCCGCTCAGGCTCCTGGACTGCTGCCAGGAGACCGACGGCGGCCAGGCGATCGTCGTCACGTCCCTGGCACGCGCGCGTGACCTCCCCCACCGGCCCGCCGTCATCACGGCCGCCGCCCAGGGCGCGGGCCGCGCCCAGGAACAGATGACCAGCTACTACCGCGACGACCTCACCGGCCTGCCCGAGATGAACGTCGTCGCCCGCCAGCTGTGGCGCACCTCCGGCCTGACCCCCCAGGACATCGACGTGGCGATCCTGTACGACCACTTCACCCCGTTCGTCCTGATGCAGCTGGAGGAGTTCGGCTTCTGCGCCCGGGGCGAGGCCGCGGAGTTTGTACGCCGGGCCGCGCTCCCCCTCAACACCCACGGCGGCCAGCTGGGCGAGGCCTACCTCCACGGCATGAACGGCATCGCGGAAGCCGTACGGCAGGTGCGGGGGACGGCCGTGAACCAGATACCCGGGGCCGAGCGCACGCTGGTGACGGCGGGGACGGGGGTGCCCACGTCCGGGCTGGTGCTCACGGGGGACGACGGGTAGCCCCCAGGGGTAATCCCGCAGTAGATGCGCTCCCCTCGTCCACCTTCAGGAGGTGCAGTCAGCACCACCTCTACAACCTGAGGGGGAGTCTTCATCGGGACCTGTGGCCGATGAGCGAGGGGCGGTCGCGAATCTAGCGTGGAGTCATGACCACACCCGTCTGCACCAGTGCTTCGAAGGCCGCCGTACCGGCGACGCAGACCCTCGCGTACCCGTCGTTCGCCTCGTACGTGAAGGCCCGCCAGCCGGTGCTGCTGCGTACCGCCCGCTCGCTCACCGCGAACCCGAGCGACGCGGAGGACCTGCTGCAGACCGCCCTGACCAAGACCTATGTCGCCTGGGAGCGCATCGAGGACCACCGCGCCCTCGACGGCTATGTGCGCCGCGCCCTGCTGAACACGCGCACCTCGCAGTGGCGCAAGCGCAAGGTCGACGAGTTCGCGACCGACGAGATCCCCGAGCCCGACCCCGTGCCCGGTGACGACGACGCCGCCGAGCAGCAGGCGCTGCACGACGCGATGTGGCGGGCGATCATGAAGCTGCCGGCGCGGCAGCGGGCGATGGTCGTCCTCAGGTACTACGAGGACCTCAGCGAGGTGCAGACGGCCGAGGTGCTCGGAGTCTCCGTCGGGACGGTGAAGTCGGCGGTGTCGCGGGCGCTGGGCAAGCTCCGCGAGGACCCGGAGCTGGTGGTCGCCCGCTGAGGCCTGGCCGGCGGATCAGGTCGGCTTCAGGCAACGGTGACGGCAATGGATCCAGGCCGGCTTCAGGCAACGACGGCAATGGACCAGGCCGGCTTCAGGCAACGGCGGCAATGGACCAGGCCGGCTTCAGGCAACGGCGCCTCGTCAACCCGCCATGGGGAGTCGGCGAGTGACGACAACAGGGTCGGGGATGCCGCGCTGGGCGAGTGCCTGCCAAGCCCCCGGCGACACCGGCATGATCGCCCGACAGGCCCTCGGGAGGCCGGGAACCGTCGGTGACGCTCGGCCGTTGTGAGGGCATGCACGAACGATCGGTTGCCGTGTGAGGGCATCTCGTTCGGCCGTCGTGAGGGCATCGTGACGTGATCGATCGCCCGGCTCTAGTGACATACCACGCGGTATGTGCGCAGAATCGGCGCGACCCTTACTACCGCGTAGGCAATGTCGCCCCGGGAGGACGCCGTGCTGAGCACGATGCAGGACGTACCGCTGCTGATCTCCAGGATCCTGACCCACGGGTCCTCGATCCACGGCACCTCACAGGTGACCACCTGGACCGGCGAGCCGGAGCCGCACCGCCGCTCCTTCGCCGAGATCGGCGCCCGCGCCGCCCAGCTGGCGCACGCCCTGCGCGAGGACCTCCAGGTCACCGGGGACGAGCGGGTGGCGACCCTCATGTGGAACAGTGTGCCCAAAACATGCGGGGGCCCGATGGGTCTCTGAACTGGGGCGATACGCGGTAGCGGCAGCAAGCGACCCCGGCACCTGTGGTCATGGTGCCGGGGTCGTGGGTTGATCAGGGGAGAGCGTGAGCGCCCGTCTGCTGGTCGTTCTGGCGGTATGTGGCCCATGTCTGCGCGGCCGACGTGAGGGCGGCCCTGTGCGGCATGGGGCGCGTACGCTCCCAGTTCTCCCACGCGGTGTAGACGGTGCGCGCGAACGTGGTGACGGTGGCGGGGTCGGCCGTGCGGTACGCGGGAACCTGCTGGGCGAAGCTCTCGGCCTGTTCGGGCGTGTGGCCGGCGGAGATTAGTCGGGGCACCGTCAGTGCGGTGTCTGCCCACGCGGGGGCGGGGCAGGAAAGGGCCCAGTCCAGTAGCAGCAGCTCGCCGCCTCCGGCCATCAGCATGTTGTGCGGAGACATGTCCGTATGGGCGAGCCCTCGGCCTTGCATCCCCGGCGGTACGTCCTCGGGCAGGAACTCAGTCCATCGTGTGTGTAGTGGCTTCTTGTTCAGATCCTCTGGCCAGGGAGCCTGAGACGTCACGGTAAGGGTGCGCACCAGAGAGGCGAGGTCGTTAGAGCCGGGAGTCAGGTCTGGGTGTCGGCCGTCGATGTACTCGTATCCGTAGAGCAGCCACCCGCCAGCGTCGACCTCCCACAACACGCCAGGCGCGAGGGGTGCGCGTCGAGTGACCCGCGCCTCGTGGCGGTACACCCACGCCTGTGGGTCGTCGTGCCGGGTGCCCTTGGCGAACACTCGGCCCGCTGGTGTGTGGAGGGTGCAGGCGAGCCGGGACATGACGCCGTGCGGCGCGGTCTCGGCCCTCCCGACCGGGCCTGTGTGTCGCTCGACGGCGGTCCGGGTCGGTGCTGGTAGGTCGTGCCATTCGATGCGGTCCACCCGCGGTCTCCTGCGTCGGTCGAGCGAAACGGGGTCGGGCCCCCGGCCTGGCCACAGCGTGGCACAGGCCGGGGGCCCGACAGAGTGCTGTTACGGGTGGTTCGGGCTGTCCGAGCAGTTCGCGTGGCACTGCGAGCAGTCGGCGAGGTCCAGCTCGGGCCAGAACTCCATGTCGATCTCGTACCCGGCGAGGGTGATCGAGTCGACGGTCAGCGCGCGCAGAGCCTTGCCGCCGCCATGCTCCTCCTTGTCGAGGAATCCGGGCTGGTGGTGCAGGAACCGGCCGAACCGCTGCTCGCAGAACTCGGCGTACGCCTTGGTGTGGAGAAGGAAGGCGTGCCAGAAGTCATCGACGAGCGGCGAGGGGCTGAGCGGCCTGTCGGCGTAGTCGCACGCCGCGAGAAAGGCCAGCATCTGGCCGACGCCCCGGTCTGCCTTCTCCTCGGTCAGCTGCGGGAACTTGGCCCGCATGTTGTCGACCAAGATCTCTCGCATTTCCGTGCTGATCAGTGTCCGCGCGTCGGTTGTGCGCTTCTCTGCGGTAGTCACGGTGCGTATCTCCTCGTGTTGGGTGGCACTTCGGACGTGGTGCGCACCACGGCGGCCCCAGTGGCGGCCTCGACCGCGGTGGAGCCCCGCCCGCCCGGGGGGAGCAGGAAGCATCCGGGCGGGCGGGGGGCCTTATGCCGCTTCTGGTGCGGCGTCGGGGGTGGTCAGTGCCGGGCCGTTGGCGAGCGGCTCGTTGAGGTGGTTGTCGGCGAGCATGCCGAGGCAGACGAAACCGCTAGCCGTGCCGATGGCCCACAGCAGGCTGAGGACGAACCCGATCGGATCGGAGCTGCGGCACCGTAAGCCGGACGCGTGGCGGGCGCTCACGTTTCGTGCCTCGCCGCTTCGTCGCGGGCAGCCAGATGCAGGCTCAATTTCTCACGCGCCGTCAGTGGCCTGACCTTGAAGGCGTCCCACTCAGTTCCCCCGCTGATCGGGCGGAGCTGCACGCGGTCCGCCCCTAGGTACCCCATGACTTCGCCGACCTTGTTGCGTTCGAGGTCTTTTGCGAGGGTGCCGAGTTCGAGGCTTTCGGGCGGCACGGCCGTCTGATGTCTCTCCGTGGTAGCCATGCTCTGGACGCTATGAGCTGCGGTCACCGTGCGTCGATGGCACTTTTACGGAGAGGTAGACGGAAGTGCCACACAGGGTCACACAGGCAAGGCCACCAGGTCCGCTAGCTCGCGCATGTCGGGAGTCAGCGTGCGCCTTCTGCTCACGATGCGGCCGAGGATGTCGCGGGCGTAACGCTGATTCGGGAGCCATTGCGGAGAGCCAGCGCGGATCTTCTGCAAGACGTCAACGGCCTCAGCGTATTGCCGCTGCTGTGTGTAGGCGTTGGCGACGTCGAGCAGATGCCTGTTTCGGTTGTTGGAGCTGGGCTTGAGGCTGTCTGCGGGGATGCGTGACGCCAGGGTGAGCACCTTGTCGGGCTGGCCGGCCACCATGGCGTTCTCCGTACGCTTCAGGGCCACCGTGACGGGACCAAAGGTCCGCAGGAAGTCGTCTTCCGGTGTGCACTCGCGGCCCAGTGCCACGGCGGCTGAGTTAGCGAGGCGTAGGGCGTCCTCAGCTTCGCCGGGACGGTTGTCACGGATGGCGGCGGCTGACAGACGTAGCAGTAGCCAGCCCCAGGTACTCAGTTCCGCGGGCGTGGCTCGGGACATACGCGGTTCGACATCGTCGGCCCACTGCGCGGCCAACTCGCGTGCGTCGGCGAGTCTCCCCCTGCGGAGAAGAAGCCAGCACTGTGTGTTGACCGTGGCAGCACCTTGAATGCGGTCTGTGGCGTCATCCAGGGCCCGGGCGAGGGCCAACTCCGCAGCGTCAAACTGCCGCGTCTGGGTCATCAGCCACCCAGTGAGTTCGAGGAGGCGCGCGCGTAGCGGTCGGCCACGTGGGTCGATCTCTAGGAGGGTTTCGGCGTCGCGCAGGAGAGGCGGGAGGGCCGCGCCGAGTTCTACGAAGCGGTCATGCGAGAAAAGGGGCACGGCCGCCTGGAGCGCGTCTCGTACGCCTTCGAAGGTGGGCGCCTCCCCAAGCGCGTCAAGCTCGGCGGGAGCCGCGAGAGCTGCGTGGACGGGGGCCCAACGGTCAACGGTGGCGTCATCGGCTGGTGCCTCGGCGTGTTCCGCGATGAGTTGCGTGGTGGGCACTTTGAGCGCGGTAGCGAGTTGCCTCGCGGTCTCAAGGCGGGTGTCTTCTCGCTCCCCCTGCTCCAACTTGCGGACAAGCGAGAGGGAGACCCCCGAGATTTCCGCCAACTCACGTTGGCTCATGCCCCGGCGCTTGCGGATCTCTCGGAGCCGTTCACCGAAGTTGGCGCTCATGATTCGAGAGTACGGCGTCGCAGAGTAGGGCGTACTGGTTACGGAACGCGGGAAACGCCCTCGTACGGCCAAGCGCGGCCGTACGAGGACACCTTGTGGCGAGCCGCCTAGCGGACTCGGCTCTGACTACGTGCTCCTCTCCTGCCTCGCCCTCACTGCTTCGGCCACTGCTCGCGCGGCTTGCTCCGGGTCTTCGTGTTCCCACACGCGGATGACAAGCCAACCGGCGTTGCTCAGTGCCTCGTTAGTCTCGGTGTCACGTGCTCGGTTCCCGGCGATCTTCTCTTGCCAGAACGTGGCGCCCTTCTTCGCGGGCCGGTGGTGTTCAGGGCAGCCGTGCCAATAGCAACCATCGACGAAGACGGCGACACGGGCCTTGGTGAACACCACGTCGGCTGTCCGGCGCAGGTCGGGGAGTGGTCGGGTTCCCACGCGGTATCGCAGTCCGTGTCTGTGGAGCGCGGAGCGCAACAGCTTCTCGGGCTTCGTGTCCCGTCCCTTGTTGGCGGACATGACCGCTCGGGAAGCAGCGGAGGACGCCCACGAGTCGGAGGGAACGGTTTCCGTGGTCACGTAGCCGGCGGCATGAGCCATCTCCCAGGCCTGGGCCAGGTTCGCGGCGCGAGTCTCGGCGTCTACCTCGCCGACGTACCTTTCCTGTGTCTCGCCCTCTTGCGACCACCGGAGGTAGGCGCGGATGCGGCGGGTACTGCGGTACAGGCGCAGCGCGATGGACGCACGCGCGTACCGGCCCTCGCCGAGGTCGACCGCGCGCGCGAGGCGGCTGCCAGCGGCCCGGTCCTGCTCAGAAGCTCGGGCCTCCCTGCTTATCCCCGCTCGCGGCTTCCACGCACGATCGGGAGGCATCCGATCCTTCCAACGCCTCTGCCGATCGCTCGCGGCTTCAGTCACTTCCGCTTCTCCGGGTCCCCCAGAGCCCCAACCGACTTGAGAGCGTTGGCGACCGCCGTTGAGAAGGCTGTTCCGAGCTTGACGGGCACGGCGTTGCCCAACTGCCGCATCTTCTCGCCCCGTGGTCCGTCGAGGACCCAACGGTCCGGGAACGTCATCACGCGCGCGGTCTCCCGCACGGTCATGTACCGGTATCCGTCCCCGCCCCCGAAGTTGGCGAAGTGGGGATTGTCCAGCTGCATGACGGATTCTCCACCTGGCACGCCATGTACACCCGCCTTCACGGTCTTCGCGGGCCGGTCGAGCAGGTTCGGGGTGTGCCCGGTGTACATGCGAGCGCCGGGCCATCCGATGTGATCGGGGACGCTGCCTACTGGGAGCTTGTCCTTGACGGCCTCTTCCGTAACGTACGGAAGAGGCTTTCCCTCGTTCTCGTCGATCCCCGCGATAGCGTCGCGCAGCGTGCGCCACGGCTCCAGCTTCAGCTTTTCCTTGACCTTCTTGTTCTCGTAGTCGAGTTCCGGAAGGTTGGCGATGACGCGCTTGCGAACGTCAGCGGGCACCTTCTTATGCCGCTCCGTCCAGTAGGGTCCGCCCTCGCGCATGGAGTGGATTAGCGACTCCTCGGAGTGCGTCTCCTTGGGCATGAACTCGCCCCAGTCGATGCCGAGGTCGGCGCGGAACGCGACGATGATCACTCGGTTCCGAATCTGCGGAACCCCGTAGTCAGCCGCGTTGACCTCCATCTCCTTGACCATGTATCGCTCCGACAGGTCAACCGAGTCGTTTGCGATCAGCTTCTCAAGGATTTCGTTGTGGTCTTCCCACGTCGCGTCCTTGTCGCGCTCTACGAAGGGTAGACGCATCTCGTTCAAGATGTAGTTGAAGTAGGGCCTGAAGGACGGCCTAAGCAGGCCACGCACGTTCTCGCAGATGACCGCCTTGGGTTTCATCTCGCGAATGGCACGGAACATTTGCGGGAACATGTTCCGCTCGTCTTCCATGCCCTTGTGCACGCCGCCCAGGCTGAATGGCTGGCAGGGCGGCCCGCCGGCGAGGACGTCGACTTCGTCCGTGACGACATCGGTGAAGTCGATGTCACGCACGTCGCCCGGGATGAGCGGCCAACGCTTCGTCGGTTCACTAGGGTCCGGCGGGTTGCTCCTCAAGGTCTCGCAGGCCCGCTTGGCGTACTCATTCACCAGGAGCGGGCGGAAGCCCGCAGCGTGCACAGCCATCGCGAGCCCCCCGCCGCCGGCGAACAGTTCGACACAGGTCCCCACCTCTTGGCGTTCTTCTCGCAGCTCAGGCATGAGAGAAGCGTACCGCGGAGTTTATGATCATGGTGACGTATCCCGCAACTTGGTACGCATGTCCCCCAGTTGCACCAGGTAGGGTGCCCGTGATCAGCAGTTTCGTAGGGGACGGGGTGTCAGGTGGCAGACGGGTACAGCGATCAGTTCCGGCTCAGCATCACCGAGGCGCTGAGTACACAGCTGTACGCCGCCCTGAAGGAGTTGGAGCCCGCGCCCCTCACTCAGGAGAACCTCGACGCCCTCGTTGCCCAGGCCGAAAGGCTCGGTCTTCCCAGTAAGTCCGGGGTGTACCAGCTGTTTCGTCAAGAGCCCGGCAAGGAACGCCAACTCACCTATGTCGGAAAAGCTGACGAGCCGCTCCCTGAGCGGCTGGGGAATCACCTTTACAAGCTGTCCGGGCGAGAAGGTATTTCCATTGATGAGATGTCGTTCAAGTGTCTGTTCGTGGAAGAGGATCTCTCCTCGGTCTCTCCGGAAAAGATGCTCATCAAAGAGCATCTGAAAACCGGAAAGATCGTCTGGAATAATCGCGGATTCGGCAATAACGATCCGGGCCGCAATCGCGACCGAACCACGATCAAGAGCACTCATTTCGATCTTGAGTTCCCTATCGATCTCTCGCGCGAGGTAAGGGGGCTGACTCCCGGTGTCCAGTCGCTCCATGACGTGCTGTGGGAGATCAAGCGCGGCATACCGTTCAATTTCCGCTTCAAGCACTCGGCTGCCTTCAAGGAGCTGATGGTCACTGTTCCCGAAGGGAACATGACCGTAGACGAAGCGTTTCGTTTCGTCGCACAGCATCTGCCTGACAAGTGGCAGATCTGCGCTCTGCTCGGCTGGGTGATCATGTACGACGACAGCCCCACGACGTATCCGAGCGCTCGGCGTTACTACCGGTTTGAGGGGGTCTCCACCCAGACTCCGAAGAGTCGAAAGCCGGGTAAGGGCGACGCGGAAGACGGCGAAGAAGACGGCGACTTCGACGAGTAGCGTCGTACAGTGCCAGGTGTGCTCTCCTCTATCTGAGTTGGGCGAGTGCGGCGAGGATGAGACCGGCGAAGCCGATCAGGGCGCCGATGCTCGGGAGAGGCCACCGGCGGGTTTCGAGGTTGTCGACACGGGATTCGAGTTCGTCGAGGCGCCCGTCGGTCTGGTCACCGCGCTGTACGAGCAGCGCGAGGGAGCCGTCGACCCGTGCGAACCCTTCGGCCATGGTGCCGCGTAGCTTCTCCAACTCGACGGCGACCGACTCGGGCGGGGACGGCTGAGTCACGCGCTACCGCCCTGGTCGTCGTTGACCAGGCCGAGGCCGACACGGTCGAGCAGCTGCTCGACGGCGGGCAGGGCCATGACTCGCGCGACGCCGGCGGCGACGGCGAGGGCGCCCGCGACCCACGGCAGGGACTCGGGGATGCCGGACGCGGTCACGATGGCGGGGAGGGCGATGGCGAACATGACGACGCCCTGAATGACGGTGCGGACGGTGCGCTTGTTGGCGGGGCTCATGAGGGGTTCCTCGTTTCTGGGGGTGAGGGTATGGGGGCCCGCCCCGGGGCGCGATGCCGGGGCGGGAGGGGGTCTACTTGCCGTAGGCGAGGCGGTGCAGCGCGGCCCAACCCTTCGGGCCGATGGCCGGGTCGCGGGTGACGCCCTCGGCGCGGTACTGCGGGTGCTTGGTGTGGAACGCGATCACGGCGGCCTGCGTCTTGGGCCCGTAGTTGTCGGACTCGGTGACGCTCTTGGACATGAACCCGGTGGCCTTGAGTGCCTTCTGAAGCGGGCGGGCCGAGGGCTTGGCCTTGCCGGGAGCGAGGCCGGCCGGGAACTTCGGCGGGGTGTACGTCGCCGGCTCGTCGTTGTCATCGGTGTCGCCCTGGGCCCACTGGCGCAGAGCCGAGGGGGACATGTACGCGATGTTCCGGTCGACGGGGGTCGATGTGAACTGCCAGAACGTCACGGTGCGCCCGCTCGGCTTGGGCCGGGTCGCGGCCTCTGCTCGGGCGTAGGTCGCCGCTCCCCACGGGTAAGCCGGGTACCACAGGGGCACGCCCGACGGGACGTGCCCGGCGGCGATGTCCGAGGCGGACGTGTAGATGCCGACGACCTGCCCGGGGAACGCCTTCTTCACCGCGGCGATCCACGCCGAGGCGTACGCCTTGATCTGCGCGGCCGTCCGCCCCTTGTAGTTGCGGCCGTCGCTGTACGCCTCAAGGTCGAGCCAGTGCAGGAAGCTGGGACCGGCGTGCGCCTTCACGGCGGCGATGTAGTTCGCGGCCTCGGTGGCGGCCGACTGGTTCGGCCACGCGAAGTGATACGCGCCAGCGACCAGGCCGGCGGCCTTGATGCCCTTGATGTGGGTCGCGAACTTGGGGTCGTGGGTCTTCTGTCCCTCGCTCGCCTTGGCGAACGCGAAGGTGAGGCCGTCGGCCTTGAGCGCGGTCCAGTTCTGGGCGGCCTGGTACGCGGACACGTCGATGCCGCGCGAGGTGGTGCTCATACGGGGTGCCTCCTGGGCATGAAAAAACGCCCGGCGCGGTGCGCTCGGGCGTGCGGTGTGAGGGGGTGGCGCGGTCTACGCGAGGCCGGCCCAAAAGCGGTTCGCGCCGTTCTCCATCGAGGTCAAGGTGATGGACGCGGGGGCTGCGGCGACGCCGGTCGTGTAGACGCCGAACCGGCGGACCAGGGTGTAACCGAACTGGTTGGGAGGGGCGCCGGCTCCGGACTCGGCGGCGAGCAACATCGGGCCGTCGCCGGTCGTGGTGTTGTAGACCATGCGCCACATCACGTAATAGATGCCGGCCGCTGCGGAGTACGCGGCCGTGAGCGGGCTGGATATCGTGCCGCCCCCGGCGTCGTGCTCCTCGGCTGGCTCGTACGTGGCCGTTGACATGTCGCCGGTCGCGGCAACGCGGGTTCCGCTGCTGTTGTAGAGGGCGGCCCATGATCCGGTCTGGAGTCCGCCGGCGTAGCCGGTGGCGAACCACACGATGCGGTTGATGGTCGCCGCGGCGCGCAGGATGACGGCCGTTACCCGCATCGGACCCGACCCCGGGTACAGGCCGGTCGACACAGCGAGGGCCGGGTCGAACGCCCAGCAGGCGAGGCCGTGGTCTGCGGGCGACCACTCCCCCGCGAACGCGGCGGCGTCCACGTAGCTTTTGCGCGCGAGGTGGTTCGCGGTGGTCGGTGCGACGGTGCTCGACGGGATGGCAGAGAACGTCTTGGTGCCGGTGATCGTCTGCGTTCCGGCGAGCAGTACGGCTGTCCCGGCGGCCTCGGCGCTTACGTCGGTTGCGGTGAGCACGACGTCGCCGGTCTTGGTGTTGACGGACGTTACCGGCGCCGTGCCGCCTGCGGCGCCGAGGGTGAACGCGGTTCCGTCGGCCTGCCGCACCTTCAACGTGCCGGCCTCGGCCCACAGCAGGGCGCCGACGGGGTTCGTCGTGGGCGGCGTGGCGGCGTTGGCGAACGCCAGGATGCCGCCGGCTCCTCCGCCGAAGGTGGCTGCCATGGTGCCGATTCGCGCATCTGTGAACGTGGCGGTGGCATTGGTGATCAGCTCGGCGTTCTTGTTGACGGCGGTGTACTTCGACTGCGCGGTGTCCGACACCTTGAACGCGTCGGCCTGTGTGCCCGCGTAGATGACGTGCAAGGTGCCGTCCATGCGGCTGTATCCGCCGTTGTTGGCCACGGCGCCCACGTCTGCGGCGGCGAGGACGACCGCGGCGGCTGACTTGCCGTTGACGGACTGGACGACGCCCGGTGCGCCGGTCGCGCCCTGGGGGCCCTGCGTTCCCTGTGCGCCGGTCGCTCCCTGCGGGCCGGTCGCGCCCGTGTCGCCCTTGAGTCCCCGGGGACCGACCAGGGACGCGAGCCACTGGGCGATGGTCCCCACGAATCCGGCCTCGACGGCGACCTCGTACGCGCTGTCGCCGCGTACGGCGACGTAGTTCGGTGTCGAGGGGTCGGTCGGCGCGATGTCGGCGAGGTCGACCTCGGGCGCCTCGGCGGGCAAGAGGACCTGATAGACGCGGTTCATCGACACGCCCGCGAGCTGTTCGGCGACGCTGTACGACCAGTCGCTCGGGTTCATGCCGGGGGCGTCGGTGGCCGGTAGCTCGACCTCGAACGCGCCCGTGGCGTCGAGCGGGACCGTGACGGGCCCGCCGAGGATCACGTCGTACGCGCCGAACGTGATCAAGTTCGGGGCGCGGAAGACGACTTGCCCGGAGAGAGGACGGCCGTCGGGGAACAGGAATCGTCCGGTCACGCGGACGGTGGGGATTCCCTCGGGCAGCATCACACCCCCTTGTCCGGCTCGGCAACGGCGGCGGTGCCGGCGGCGGCGACGGTGGCGGCGGTGCGTACGGGGGCTTTGGGTGCCTCGTCGGCGGCGAAGGTGTTCCGGGTGTAGGCGCGGTACAGGCGGGTCTCGACGTTCTGCCCGCTGGTCTTGGCGCGGTGGCTGACGTCCCACACGACCGTTTGCAGGAACTCGACGTCGTCGAGGGGGGCCTCGATGGTGCGCTGTGTCCACGTGTTCGCGGCGACGTCGTACTCGGCGAGCGTCTGCGCGGTGCCGCCGGATGGCGTCATGGTCACCTTGACCTGTCCGCCACCGGTCCCGGCGTACGTGAAGATGACGATCACGGCGACGGCGTTGTGTGCCGGGTTGGCGCCCCACCATGCGGTGTCGTAGGTGGTGCCGGTGTAGGACTGGCGCGCGGTCGGGTACAGGCCGATGGGCATCCAGGGGCGGCCGAGGAACCGCTCGGAGTACGCGTCATCCATCACGAGCACATCGCGGTTGCCCTGGTCGCGGTTCCATATGCGGATCATCTGGCCGGCGCCAGCGGCGTCCTCGTCGCCGACGGTGAGAGCGGCCGTGCCGTCCGTGGGGCGCGCGATGCCGACGGCCCAGTCTCCGGCGGGGGTCTGGCCGGTCACGAAAATGCGGTTGCCGTTCGGGGCCAAAGCGATCAGCCGGCCCCCCTCGCCGATCACCACGTCGCCGTTCAACACCTGGTTGAGGGCGGGGCGCATCTGCGCCCGCCCGCGCAGCTGCCGTACCTCGCGTTCGAGGGCGGCGAGCCGGTCCAACACGTCCTGTGGGACGTACGTCACTGGGGGACCTCCAAGTACAACTTGGCCGTCTCGGGGCGGCCTCGCTCGGGCGGGGTGATGGACAGGCCGACGACGCGGTACCGGGCGTCGAGGGTGTCGGGGTGCCACAGGTCGCGGATGCGGAGCCGGATCGTGGCGCCGAGCAGGGCGGGCGTGATGTTCCCGCCGAGCACGACCTCGACCTCGGGTATCTGCACGGGGTTGCGGGCGGCGGTCCAGTCGGCGCGGGCGTGGGCATCGAGGGTGCCCTGTACCTCAACCGTCGTGTAGTCGCTGGAGCCGTCGAGGCGCGGCCACCCGGCGGCGATATCGGCGTCGTCGACCAGAAACGGCGAGGTGAGCGGGTAACTGTCCTGCGCCTGGTTGCTGTTGATGCTGGCGCCGCGGGACTGCCACGCGTTCGCCTTACCGGTGGCGTCGACCGGCCATGTGTAGGACAGGACCGGGCCGGGGTGGTCGAGCACGATCTCGGACGCGCCCGCGCGGATGATCGGGTGTCCGAGTTGCAGCTGCTTTACGCGGCGGCCGTCGGCGTCGCGGAACGATGCGATGCGCCACTCGAACCCGTCCTCGACGGCGGCGAGGTCGTCGAGCAGGTCGCCGATGGTCGGGAGGTCGTAGCGCAGGTACGTACGGTCGCGCGGGATGCCGGACACGGCGGTGTCGTACGTGATCCCGACGTTCCCGCCGGGGGTGTTCTGCACGTAGTCGACCAGGCCGCGGGCGATGTCGAGTTGGTCGACCTGCTCGGCGGTCTGCGTGTCGAACAACAGTCGGCGGTACAGGTAGGACTCCCACCCGCCGGCCTGAATCTGCGCGCCGAGGAACCCGCGGGAGTCCGAGGCGAGGGCGAGTGTCCACAGGATTCCGCCCCACCAGATGTCGCGCCCCCGCTCGACCCACACGGCCGTTCGGCCGGGCACGATCGCCCGGCGGGCCCGCTCCGCAATGGCGCGGTTGGGGATCGGCACGGTGCCGATCAGTCGGCCGGTCTTGCCTATGTAGTCGTCGAGGGTGACGCCCTGTACGGGCAGTGCGTCGAGCAGCTGGTCGGAGCGCAGGTCGCAGAACAGCACGCGGTACGCGGGAGTCGTCACAGCTGTGATCCCCTCCCGTACGGGCGCTCATGGCGATCAAGAAGGCGATTGGGTATTTTTAAAAGGGAGTTGGAGAACCACAGCAACGAGGACTGTGGGAAACCGCCCGGGCGGAGGCCCGGGGGTCGGAATCGGCGCCGCGTCTGGCAGTTCGGGGGGCGTCCCGGCCAAGGAGGAGTCCCAAGCTGACAGACGCGGGTCTCAGCAGATCACCAGGTAGAGCGTGGTGGTCGAGCTGAGGCTGCCCGCCCCCGGTCGACCACCCTTAGTTGGAAGGTCCGACCGTGCGATTCACATCCGGCCACGTCAGGGCACTGCTTGTGGCCTTGGCGTTCGTGTCGTCTGTTCTCGTGGGCGTGGTAGCTGGCATGCTCGCCCATCAGGACGACAAGAGCATTGCCGGTTCCGTCTTGTACGGCGGCGGCGCCTTCATCTCATGGATGACGCTTTCCCTGCTCGTCATGGGGGCGCTCGGTTGGATCAGCCTCGGGGAGAGCACCGAACCCGCAACAACGGATGCGGATCGGTCGTCGGCACGGAGCGGCGGCTAGGCGCAGTCACTGGACAAACTCCACGGTAAGTTGCCCGTCTTGCACGAACACGTCCGTGCCGCCGTTGCTGCTGACGTTCCACCCGGGGATGAGCGTGATCTGTCCGCCGGGGGTGAGGCCGTCGCGGTAGACGCGCCGCGAGGCGATCACACGGCTTGCCTGCGCCGAAATGCCGTTCAACGCGCCGTGTGCCTCGGTGTACGCGCCGGTCGCCCGCCACGTCATCCACGCGGTTGAGGCCGAGGTCGAGCGGTTGGACACCTGCCCGCCGACCGTGACGAACACTGCGCCGGACGGCGGCACGGTGAAGGTGATACGCGGCCACGCTGCGGCGGTGAAGTCGACGAACGCGCCCGTGGTGGTGAGCGGCGCGGCCGTGACCTGCTTCGTGCTCATGGGCCGTGTCGGCGTCGCCGGGTACGCCTGCCACGCCTTGGCGGCGGCGTTCCAGCGTTCCAGTCCGGTGCCGTTGTCGCGGTACTGGCCGTCGTACGCGCCGTTGAAGGCGAGGCCGTACCCGCGCGGGATGATCCCGCCGTAGGCGGAGGTGAAGCGGCGCCGGTCGCCGAGGGCGGACGACCAGGGGATACCGCCCGTGCCCGCCGAGGCGCCCGGGGGCACGGTCACGTCCCACAGGCGCAGACAGGCCGAGGGCATGCTCGGCGCGGTCGGGGTCGCCGCCCCTGTGCCGCGGATGATCTCGACGGTGGCGAGGTTCTGGCCGGCCTGGTCGAACAGTTGGTCGTACACCCGTAAGGCGACGGAGTCGATACGGGCGAACTGCGCCTCGCCGTCGGTGAACGTGAGGACCGTCGGGGCGTCGACCGACACCGGATAGGCGCCCTGGGCGTCGGTGCCCTGCACCTGGGCGCGGCCGACGCCGATCTGTAGGGACATCGCCCCGGCGCTGGTCGCGGCGAACGGGTTCCCGCCGGCGATCACGCCGTCGCGGGTGCGCATCTCGGACTCGGGCGCGAAGGTGCCGACCGGCGTAAGGCGGGTGTCCTCGCGAGTCTGCGTGAGCGGCAGCAGCCATGCGGAACGCACGGTCACGGTGGGGTTCTCCTTACCAGTAGGCCGAGCGGTAGCGCACGGTCGCCGACGCCGTCGGGTCGTTGCTGCCGGGCGCGGCGCGGAAGATCAGGTTCGTGATGCCAGGGGCGAGCGTGAACGTCTGCTCGGGCACGCTGCGCGAGGTCGCGGTGTAGATCCGCGAGGCGGTGCCGTTGAGGACGACTGTCCCCGCGAGGGTGTCGACGGTGAGCACGTCGCCGGCGGCGAGCGGGGTGTCGTACTCGACCGCGTCGCCCGTGCTGAGGCTGGTCAAGGACGGGCGGGTCACCGGTCCCCGGAACTCCACGATGGGGTGGGTCTCGGCGTCGCCGACGTTCATCGTCGACAGGGCGCCGGTACTGCCCGGATTGCCGAACGGGAGCGGCCACGACAGCGGCCACGACAGACCGGCCTCGGACATGGGCAGGGTCGCCGACACGGTGCGCTCGGCGAGTTCGTACCGGCGCGGGTCGGTCGCCTGCCACTCGATCGCCCCGCCGGTGATGGTGCCGAGGCGGTACCCGAGGCCGGCGGGGACCGCGCGGCGGGTGGCGCGCGCGTAGGCGAGCAGGGGCCCGCGCTCGTCGAGCCAGACGACGAGCGGTTGCTCGTCCTCGACCGGCGCCGTGCCTGCGTTGAGGGCGGCGACAACCGCGCCGATCGTGGCGCGCGGGGCCCGCACGAGCAGGCCGTCGAGGGTGACCGTGCGGGCCTGTGCGAGCAGCCGGCCGGGGAACGCGCCGTGCGCGTCGGACCGCGCCACGGTCCCGGAGTCGAGGGCGGGAAGGTCTTCCCAACCCCCGATCGAACGCCACCCGTAGGGGGTGCCGGGGCCGAGCAGCAGCTCGCCGTATTGCACGTGCCCCGGACGGGTCACCTGGTCACCAGCGGCCACGGTCACCCCCTCGCCTTGGCCAGCCACGCGAGCGCGCGGGCGTTGTCGTCGGGGGTGCCGTTCTCGGCGGCGTGCCAGTGCTCGACGTGCACCAGGGCGCCGCCGGTCGAGGCGGCGGCGAACGGTGAGCCGTACGCGCCCGCGCCCGCGAGGGCGGGCGAGAACGTCGGGACGGCGGGCGGGGTCACCAGGTTGCGCATGGTGCGGTTGAGGGCGCCCGCGCCGCCCTCGATGCCCTTGACCACGCCGGCGGGTATCCACCGGCCCACGTCGCGCGCCATGACCTTGGAAGGTGAGCCGATGCCCAACGCGTCAGCGATCGGACCGGGGATCATGTTCTTCGCGAAGCTGATCAACTGCGACTTGAGCCAACTGCCCATCGACATAACGCCGTTGAGCAGGCCGCGAACGATGTCCTTGCCCTTGTCGACCAGCAGCGAGCCGAGGTTCCCGATTGCCGAGGAGATACGGCCGGGCAGTCCGCGCGCCCACGCGATAGCCTCGCCCGCCTTGGTGACGATCGAGTCTTTGAAGCTGCGCAGTGCGGACACCGCGCGGTCGCGCAGCTGCCCGGCGAGCGGGGCGAGGGCGTTGTACGCGCGGCCGGGCAGTCCCTTGATCCAGTCGACGGCGGCAGTGATGCCCTTGCCGACGAATTCGCCGATCCTGGTCGCGGCCTCGCCGATCAGTTTCCCGGCGTTCGAGACGGCCGTCTTGGCCAACTCCCACGCCTTGCCGAAGTCGCCGGACAGCAGGGCGACGATGGCGCCGATGACGGGTACGACCACCTGCTCGATCACGGCGGCGAGGCCGTTCGCGAGGATGCCCGCGAGCGCTCCCACCAGGCCGATCAATGGCTCAATGACCGGCATCAGGGCGTTCAGGACGCCGATCAGCAGTTCGCCGATAGCGGGCAGCAGCGGGGCGAGCGCGACGAGGATTTCACCGAACGCCTCGCCCACCGTGGCGAGGGCGGGCGACAGGGCGACGATCAGCCGCGCGAGGAGCGGCAGGACCGTTTTCGCGAGGTCGCCGAGGACAGCGGCGAACGGGGCGACCAGGCCGGGCAGTTGCGCGATGATCGGCCGCAGCCCGCCCGCGAGGGCGTCGACCAGCAGTTCGACGACCGGCGCGGCCTGGGCGATGACGTCGCCGATCGCCGTCAGAAGGGGCGTGACGGCGGGCAGCAGCGAGGCGACCAGCTCGCCGACCACGGGCAGGATCGGCGACAGGGCGTCGATCAGGACGCCGAACGCGTCCGCCGCGGCGGCGAGGACGGGGCCGAGCGCGTCGACTATCGGCTGTAGGCCGTCGCCCAGTGCCTTGACCAGCCGCGCGAGCGGCGGGCCGAGCGAGGCGAGGGCGGGACCGAGGGCGCCCGCGAGGGACGACACCAGGGGGCCGAGCGCGCCCGCGAGGGCGGACAGGACCGGCCCGCCGGCCTCGGCGAGGGCGCCGACCAGACCGCCGAGCGCGGGCAGGATCTCGCCCACCGCGCCGAGCAGGCCGCCGAGTCCTTCGGCCGCGCCGCCCGCGCCGGTCGCGACGCCCTCGAAGAACCCTCCGAGGCCGTCGCCGACCGCGCCGAGGCCGGTCGACAGTGCGTCGATGACGGGCCCGGCGGCCTCGACGGCGGCGACCAGGCCGGGCATGGCGCCCTTGGCGAGGGCGCCGATGCCGTCGACCAGGGGCTCGACCAGCGGGGCGACGCCCTCGAACAGGGCGCCGATCTGCGGGGCGAGGTCGTCGAAGATGCCGCCCAACTGGTCGGCGGCGTTGACGAACGGCTCGACCAGCGGGGCGGCGAGTTCCTGCATTCGCCCCTTGACGTGCTCCGACAGGTCGGTAAACGCGCCCTTGACCTGCTCGTTCTCGGCGAGCACTTTCGCGCCGAGGCCGATCACGGCCAGCGGGACGGCGGCGAGCGCGCCCGCGGCCACGACCGCGCCGCCGGCGAGCAGCTTGGTACTGGTCGCCGCGGCGCCGAGCAGGGGGCCGATACCGGCGAGGCCGCGCCCGGCGTCCGCGGCGCCGTCGCCGATGCCGTCGCCGAGGGCGCCGCCCATCTCTGCGCCGGCGGCGACGAACCGGCCGCGTAGGTCCCTGAGCCGGCCGTCGGCGTCGCGTTGGAGACCGGCGAGAGCGGCCTCGGTGCGGTCGACTCCGCGCTGTGCCCCGGAGTCGTCGAGGTCGATATAGCCGGTGAGTTCACCGATGGTGAGGGACAAGGGGCACCCCCCACCGGGCTGTTCAGTTGTTATTCAGTTGTCGCGCTGATCACCGCCCTGTGAGCCGGGCGATTTCCTCGGGGTCCGTCACCACGCGGGGTGTATTCCGCCACGTGTGCGCGAACCGTGATTCGGCGGGAAGTCCGGCCAGCAGCACCAGGAACCGGCGTGTGGAAAGTGTCGCCAACTCGGCGGCGCCGAGGCCGTATTCGCGGGCGAGGTCGGATTCGACCACGCCCCAGTTGTTCAGGACCGCTTGCCAGAATTCCGCAGCTTCCCCTTGCCCTTGGGCCGGGGCTTGGCCGGGGTCTTCCGCGCCGGTGCTTTTCCCTTGGCGGCCTCGCGCTCGTCGTACAGCTGCGCGGCGCGTTCCATGGAAATGGTGCCCGGGTCGGCGACGTTGGCCGTCGACCACAGAAGGACGATGCCGAGGTGACGGTCGGACATGCCCGCCTCGGTCCAGTGGTCGACCGCGTCGGGGCCGAACAGGGAGCTGAGCAGGCGCCGGATGTCGTCGGGGCGGGCGGAGTGCTGCACGCGGTGCAGCTGGAGAGTGAACAGCGCGGGCAGGGCCGGCGGGAGGGTGTACGTGCGGCCGTACAGCCTGAGTGGTACGCCCTTGCGTTCCGGTTCGGCCTGCTCGGCGAAAAACGCGTCGAAGTCGGCGACCTCGGGGGCGCCGTCCTGGTCGAGGGCGGGCTCGGTCATGTGGTCACCACCGGGGCGGTAGTCGGGGCGCCGCACCGGGTGAAGGTGCAGCCCCAAGAGGTCTTGGCGTTCGTCTCGCCGCCGCGCTCGCCGGGCGTGACCGTGCATTCCCACACGGTCCATTCGGTCTGCGAGGTGTGGCGGTAGCGCATCGTTCCGCGCGACGCCTCGCCGAACCGGTACGCCCACACCTTGTCGACGTAGTCCTGTCCGGGGTCGCGGGTGCCGGATGTCGCGCTGTACTGGCCCGACAGTTCGATCGTCGCTCCGCGCTGCATGACGTCCTGTTCGTAATAGCCGTCGCTGTCGAAATCGGTCGTGTCGGCGGTCTCCTCGTTTTCGCCGGGATTCTCGTTCCAGCTGGTGAGGTTGCCGATGCGCGCGAAGGTGTTCGCGGTGTCGGTCTCGACCTCGAATTCCCAGCCGCGGGCGTCGATGGGTCGCCCCATTTAGGTTTATCTCCCTAGGCATAGAAAAAGCCGGAGCGACAGGAGTCGGCCCGGCTCTTTCTGGCGGATTCGGATTGACGCGCGGTTAATTGCTGCCATGGCGAGTGAAGATGATCTCAAGCACTCGATAGGCGCGGGAACGCACCGAGGGATTGGGGTGCGCAATCGCCGCGAGGATTACAGCGCTGATGATCGCGCTCATGAACGTGAGCGGCGCAATGGCCGACAGGGTTTCTGGCATGCGGCAAAGGTAACGCAGCCGTGCCCCGAACGCTGCGCGGAAAAAGTCCGAAGCCTCGCGCGCGCGCGAATTAAGAATTAATTCGAAGAAGAATTAACTGGAAATTGAATGCTTGATATTCTGGAGAGATCGAGCAATTGATATTTTCGAAAACTCAAACAGAGTAAGCATTGTAATCTAGTCACGCGCGCGCACGCGAGGGCAAGCGTTCGCCGAAAGTTGGCGGAAAAGTGCTGCATGGTTGGCCATGATTGGCTTGATTGTGCTGTGTGAGGGTCGTGATCACGATCGGCCGGGTCGGTAGAGCGAGGGTGTCTCACTCGCTCTACGCGGCGCGGTGGTCGGTGGGGGCCGACACGTCGAGGTCGAAATTCACGACGTGTTCGTGTCGGCCGGAGGAATCGGGGCCCATCGGGGCCGGGGTGCCGCGCGCGGCGGCGAGCACAAGCCACGTCCCGTCGGCGAGGGCGACGCCAGCGAGGCCGTGCAACGCGCTGTAGATCGCCCAGCAGCGGCGGCGGGAGACGCGCGGGTCGGGCCCGCCGCGCACGCGTACCTGTAGGCGCGGGGTGTCGTAGGCGTTGCGGGTGTCGGGCGCCTCGCCGTCGTACAGCCACAGGGCGACCGCGGCATCGGGCGCGGGCGGCATGGCCTCGACGAACAGATCGCCGGTCACGCCCTCGGGGTCGTAGGTGACCAGGCCGCGCGCGGCGAGCAGCTGGGCGACGCCGTCGAGCGGGTCGAGGTCAGCCACGGAGCGACCTCCGCAGCTGCGCCGCGATGATCTCGGCGACCGTGTCGGCCTGCTCGGTGAGCGGGCGTTCGAGGTATTTCGCCGAACGACCGGCGTCGTGCCGGTAGTTCAGTTCCTCGTGCTGCCTGATCGCGTACGGGGTGTCGTACGACACGGCGGCCGTGAGCGACGACTCGTCGACCGTGGCGACCCCGGAGCGTTCGAGGGTGGCCTCTTCGATCGGGACGACCTTCCGCGACTCGGCGAGGACGTGTTCGGCGGCGATCCGCAGACCCCGGACGGCCCCGGCGCGGGTGCCGCGCATGGCGGCGGCGCCGTTCCATCTCAGGCGGGCGCGCTGGGTCACTCGGCGCTCACCTCCGTGCACTGCGGCACCGGGAGGCCCGGCGCGGTGTGGCGGGCGACGCTGATCGCCTTGGTGGTACGGCCGTCGGGGAGGGTGATCCGCGACTCGGCCGGACAGTCGAGGCCGGGCTCGGCGATGATCTGCGCGGTGGATGTGACCTCGCGTCCCTCACGGTCGCGCACGGTGCGGATCTTCTCGGCGACCAGGGCGGGCACGTCCTCGACCGGCGGGCCGTACCGCTGGCCGTACGCGCTGTCGCCGAGGTACGGCTCGACGGTGATCCGGTGCGGCAGCAGCCATGCGGGGACATTCACCAGATCACCCCCGGCAGCAGTCCGGCGCGCGTGAGGGCGCGGTGCGCGCGGGGCGCGAGGTCGACGTCGCCCGCCGCGGCGGGGGTGTCCTTGCGTCCGGACAGGGACACGGGGCCGATAGAGACGCTGTCCCACCGTCCGGCCGCGCCCGTGCCGTCGTCGCCCGTGGCCGCCCAATACTCGATCTGGGCCCGTACCGCGTCGGCGAGCGCGGTCACGACGGCCGGCTCGGTCGGCATGCCCGCGTCGTTGACCCGGTAGACGGCCGTCAAGAGGGCGTCCTCGACGTCCTCGGACGCCCGCGCGAGCAGACGGTCGGCGTCCGCTGGGGGCGGCTGACCGGTCCACACCTGCTCTGGGGTGGCGTAGACACGGCCCACCGGATCACCCCTTGGAACGGGGACGGCCCGCGGGCTTGGTCGCCTGCGGCCCGTTCGGTTCGGTCGTGCCAGGGTCGCCCGGCGGGTCGCCGTCGGCCTGCTCGCCGTCCTCGGCGGTGACGGTG
Source organism: Streptomyces sp. NPDC058307 (assembly GCF_042880295.1). Classification (NCBI taxonomy): domain Bacteria; kingdom Bacillati; phylum Actinomycetota; class Actinomycetes; order Kitasatosporales; family Streptomycetaceae; genus Streptomyces; species Streptomyces sp. NPDC058307. The sequence goes on along the minus strand of NZ_JBHVYZ010000047.1, from coordinate 7,761 downwards.
TAGCCGTGGCGCCGGAAGTAGGCGACGGCGCCCTCGCTGTCGGTGGTGGCCTCGCCGTCGACGAACCACACCCCCGCAACGCATCCGTTGAACTCCCGTACGGGAGTGGTCACCTGGTACATGGGTCACCTGACCTTGAGGTTGCGGAACACGGACGCTGCCTTGGTCGCCTTGAGGACGACACCGATCGGGCCCATCTCGACCTCGCCCCGCTTGACCGCGCCCGCGCCGGTGAAGTCGGGGAGCCACGCGTTCACCAGCTGCCCGCCGACGGTGGCCACTCCGTGGAAACCGTCGAGGCCGATCCGCACCGCGTACAGGTCCGTGAGGCCGGTCGCGGCGGTGCCGCCCACGGTGCGGTTCTCAATCGGGATGATCGGCGCGGAGCTTCCGGCCTTGTCGCCGGGGTCGACGAACGTGATCCCGCCGTAGCTCTCGCGCACGATGGGGCGCCCGCCCGCGCCGATCAGGCCGTCGACCGGGTCGCGCGTGTACTGCCCGGCGCGGCGGGCGAGGGCCCGTACGCGGGCAAGGGCGGTGCTGTTGCCGATCACCAGGGACGGGGCGCCGTCGAGCAGGGAGAGCCATTCGTCGAGGACGTCGAGGGCCTTCTGTTCGGCGCGCGGGTCGGTGTCGAAGTCCGTCCAGTCGGTCACGGCGCTGAGGCGGAACTCGGTGCTCGACCCGGACAGGGCCTTGTCGAGGCCGTCGAACGAGTCCTCGTTCGTCGCCACGTCGCCGTTGATCACGGCGTCCTGGAACGTGGTCCGGGCGTCCTTGATCTTCTGCTGCATGTTCAGCGTGACGGCGTTGGACGCCGCCGCACCGATGCGGGCGATCACACGGTCGACCTCGAACGACCCACCGAGTACGGCCAGATCGACGCTGTACCGCTGCGTCTTGACCTCGCTCGGCGCGTACTCGGTGTTCAGCTTGCGGAAACTGGCCGTCGGCTGGGTGACGAGCCGGCGGTACGTGTAGGTGAGGGTGTCGCCGTCGCCGGCGGGGTTGACGACGTCGTTGAAGATGAGCGAGTCGAGTAGGACGGATTCCTTGCGGAACTCGTCGATGACCGTCACGTCCACGTCATCGGTGGCGTTGTTCTTGGCCTCGTCGAGGGTTACGGGCATGGGCGGTTACTCCTGTCGTGGGTCAGCCGGCGAATCGGGCGGCGATGGCGTCGGCGAGGGTGGCGGGCTTGCGGTCACCGGTCGGTGGCCCGTTGAACTCGGCGCCGCCGCGGGTCGGGCCGGTGCCCGGTGCGACGGCGAGCCGCGGATTTGCGGTGACGGCGGCTGTGATGGCGGCCGTCACTGCCGCGGCGTCGTTCGGGTCGACGGCGGCGAGCGCGGTCATGGCGGTCTGGCTGTCGAGCAGGGCGACCGGGTCGGCGCCGGCCGCAGCGGCCGTGCGGTAGACGGCCGACTGAACAGCCGCGGTACGCGCGGCGGCCTGGCTGTCGGTGATCGCGCGCTGTGCCCACTGGGGCAACCGGCTGACGTCGCCCTCGGCGACCGCCGGCGGCGCGGCTGGGGTGACCGGCGCGGGCGGCGCGGGCGGTGCGGTCGGGGCGGGCGGTGCGGGGGCCGGGGCCGGTGCGGCCGGTGCCGGGGGTGTCTCGGCGGGCGGCACGGCCGGTGTCGGCGGTGCGGCGGGGGCGGGGTTGGTGACGGGCGCGGGCTGCTGCTCGCTCTGTCCCTGGGCGCCGGTCTGGCCGTTGTCGGTGGTCATCTGGGGTGCCCTCCTGGGCTGGTGAGCCCGCTCCCGGCGGGCGTCCGGGCATGAAAAAAAAGGGGGGCCCGCTCCCGCTGGGCCCCACTGGGGGGTGGTGCTGTCGGTGGTGTGTGCTAGTCGGCGGCGCGGTCCTGCTCCCGCGCGCGGCGGGCGGGCGCGTAGCCCTTGCCCCACGCCGTACGGAGGATCGAGGTACGCGGGTACGGGCAGGCTGTCGGCTCCTCGCCGGTCTCGCCCGCCGTCCGGCCCTTGAGAATCGCCTCGGTGATCTCCGCGCGCGTGCCCACGTCGCCCCCTTATCGCTTTTGCTGCTCCTTGGACTCATTGAACCGGGCATTGGTCGCCCATCGCTGGGGTTGGCCGGTGGCCTTCTCGATGAACTCGGCCTGTGTGAGGCGGCCGTGTTGGGCCCACCACCCTTTGAGTTCGTCGCTCGCGTTGGCGTACGCGATGCGTGCGGGACCGCGGAACAGGCTCTGTGCGGACCAACCGGCGGCCTGCCCCTTCTTGTTGAGCAGGTAGCCGTTACAGTCCTCTTCCGCCTTGAGGAACTGGAGATACACGTACTCGTCATACATCTCCCGTGCCTGTCGGCGGGTGATCCGAGGCTCGTCGTCGTGGTCGTCGTCCGGCGCGGTGCCGCCCTGGTCGTCGCCCACGGCGGCGGCCCATACGACGTCGTCGGCGAGGGCGCCCCACCCGTCGGGGTTCGCCGCGGGGGCGAGGGCGTCGGCGAGGGCGTTCGTGTCGGCGAGCAGGTCGTCGGCCGGGTCGCCCGTATCCGCCGGCTGCGGCATGCCGACGGCGTCGCGCCGGTCCATCTCGGCGGCGATCCTGAGCATTTCCTCGCCGGTCGCGTACGGCATGCACCATGCGAGTTCGTCGTTGCCGACCTCGGACAGGTCGGCGAGCAGCTGCCCGCCGGGGAACAGGCGGGCGAGCAGGTCACGGCGCGCGGCCTCGGCGGTGAGCAGGGCGAGCGTGTCGGGGTCGGCGACGCGGGCGCGCTCGGCGAGGTCGTGCGCGGACAGGCCGACCAGATCCGGGGACACGCCCGGTAGGCGGGTGGCGAGGTCGCGCCGGTCCATCTCCGCCATGACGCGCAGTGCGTCGGCGTCGTCGAGGTGGACGAACGCCCGCGCGAGTTCCTGGTCGCTGAACTGCGTCAAGTCCTCGGCGAGGGTGCCGCCGGGACGGACGCGGGCGAGCAGGTCGTCGAGGTCGCGGCGGTCGGCCTCGGCCTCGATCCGGGCGCGGGCGCGGTCGTCGAGCAGTTTCGAGCGCACGGCGGCGGCGAGGTCGTCGTCGCTCATCTCCCGTACGGCCCGTTCGTCGCCCGACCACACGCGCGCGGCCTCGACCTGCTCGGGCGTCGCCTCGGTGCGCTGCTCGGGGAGGTTCGAGGCGCCCGGCTGCTCGCGGTGCCGCAACCGGCGTAGGTCGGGGTGCGCGGCGAGGTGGTCGCGCATGGCGCCCTGCCACTGCCTCACCTTGAGGCGTGCGGCGCGCTGCGCCTCGGGCGTGACGGCGGCGGCCTCGCGCCGCTTGTGCTTCCTGATGTTCCGCTCGATCGCCCGCTGTCGCTGCCCTGCCTCGTAGCCGACGGGATCGCTCTCGGCCTGCTCGGGCACCGTCAGACCAGGGGTGTACGCGCTGACGCTGTGCCGGCAGTTGGGATGCTGGAACCCTGCGAGGCGGGCCTCGTCGAGGGTGCCGGCGACCTTGACGGGGATCATGTGGCCGTCCTCGACGGCGTGCTCGACCTCGACCGTGCGCTCGCCGGTCGGGCCGACGATAGCCAGTACGCGGCCCTCCCACGGCCGGCAGAGGGGGCACTCGCGCGGCGCGTCCGACACGATCACCAGGTCGATACCGGCGTCGGACAGGGTCCGCATGTGCGCCTCGGTCGCGGCGCGGCCGACGGATGTCCGTACGGCCATCTCGGCGTAAGAGGTGAGCTGCCAACGGCGGCCCGCGCGGTCGACGAACGACCGAATGCCCTCGTCGGCGAACCGGCGCATGGCGTCCTGCGTGGCCTGTCGGCGGGTGCCGGTGCCGAGCAGGGGCGTTGCGGTGACCTCGGCGACGATCGCCCGGAACCGGTCGACGACGGCCCGCAGAATCGAGCGGTGCGTCGAGGTGACCAGGTCGACCGTTTCCTGTGCGAGCCGGTCGACGGCCTGTGCGTTCGGGGTGACGTCGTCGACCAGGGCGCGGGCGTCGTCGGACAGGGCGCCCAACTCGGCGACCGCGGCGCGGTGTCCCTCGTTGTACGCCTCGGCGACCACGTCGAACACCTCCAGCTCGACCGCTTTCCCCAACTCGTCGACAACGGTCTGTGAGGCGCGGCGCAGCTGCTGAATGGCGGCGAGCTTGCGCTCGGCCCACCCCGGGGCGTCGAGACCGGCGGCGAGCTGCCGGGCGATGATGCCCAACAGGCGGGCCTCGGCCTCGGCGTACAGGTGGCGGGTGCTGGCGGCGAGGTCTTCGACCATGCCTGGATGGATCGCCACAGCACCCCCAAGCATCCTCGATGAACCCAATACCGGTTCGGACGCCCGCATACCGAGCAACGGCGGAGGCACGAAGCCATGACGGATGGAAGCAAGAGAGGGGGTGGCCCGCGTACATACAGGTAGTGGGCCCATTCTGGGCCCAAAATGAGGGTTGTTCACTCGAAAGTGTGATGAAAAATTGCCAAAATGGCGAAAGACCGTACAGCCTCCGCCTCCAGCTTGGCTAGACCCTCCCGGAATATGCCATCCGGTCGAGTGAACGCGCGATCCGCTCACGCGGCGACAGCTCTAGCGTTCGATGCAACGACTACGCGAAAGCGGGAGCCATGGCCGAGTACTTCACCGTCAAGATCCGTCGCATGGGCGTGAGCCTTGGGACGGTCAACGCTTCAGGTGCGATCGCGCTCATAGCAACGGGCGTCGCGCACACTGGGGCGCAGATCGCCGGGGTGGTGATCATTTCTGTATCTGCCCTGGCGCGAGACGCGGTGATCGCACGCATCCCCGGTCGCCGTGATGACAACGACACTCCGCCGAGGCCGCACATTGCATCGGTCTAACATGGAGTTGAGGAATGCGGGGCACGGAGCCTAGGGCACCGTGCCCTTTTACATGGGGAAGTTACCAACGGGGTCGGGCGCGGCTGCTCCGGTCTCGGCGAGGATCGCCGCGACCTCGGCCTTTACGGCGGTGTCGTCCCACGTCGGGTTGAGGATTTTCACCTTCGTTGCGGTCGATACGGCCCCGGCGCGGGCGAGCAGGTCGAGGGTTGTCGCGGTCGCCTGCTCGCTCTCGGCGACGCCGTCGCCGAACTCGACCCGTGGCCGCACGGGCGTGATCCTGCTACCGAACAGCTTCGCGTCGAGCAGCAACAGGACGAGCACCATGTCGGCCACGCCGTGTCGCCAGTACCCGGCTTTCTTTCGGCGGGTCACCATCGAACGGGCGTCGCGGCTGTCGACCTCGGTCGCGGTGACCGGCTGTCCCTCGCCGTCGAGGCCGAACGACTGGGGCGAGTAACCGGCATCCTGCGCGGCCTGTCCCATGATCGCCTGTGTCGTGGCGCGGTGCTCCTCGACCCGTATATCGAACTGGGCGAGCGTGATCCCGGGGCCCTCGTTGGGCGGCATCTTCAGGCCGTGCCAGACCTCGCGGTCGTCATCGAACGACGCCCCGCGCCCGGAGCCCTCGTTGCGCATGTACCCGTCCGGGACGATCAGGCGCGCGCGGGCGAGGCGGATGTCGCGCATCCAACTTGTCCACGTCTCGTCGAGGGCGTCGAACAGGTCGTAGATCGGAGCGGCGTAGTCGCTGCGCCCGATCGGGCTCCCCCTGTGCAGCCGGTTGGGCAGCATGTTGGGCACGTACGCGGCGGTGAGCTGCTGAATGCCGGTCGTGATGCTGTCGCCGTCGGCGTCGAGGCTATCGACCAGGTCGGCCGTGTCGGGGTGCTCGGTGAGCGGCACCCGGGAGCCGAGGTTGTCGCGGCTCCCCTCGTACAGGGCGTGCACGATGCGGCCCGGCTCGTGGCGCTCGAAGTGCCGCCACACGGTCGACTCCGTCGAGCCGGGCAGTTCACGCCAGAAGTTGACGGCGCGCAGCATGCCGAATCGCCACTCGGGTACGGCTCCGTCGGGCTGCATGACGGTGAGCAGGGGGCGCGGTACTAGGTCGCGGTCCCACGTGACCCGGAGGAACACGCCGGACAGGGCGGCGGCCTGCTCGGCGGCGCCGAGGAACACCTGTTGTGCGCGGCCCTCGTCGAGCAGCTGGTCGAGGCGTTCCTGTGTGGCGGTGTCCTCGACGGTGATCGTCGGCATGTCGGCGAACAGCAGGTCGGCCGAGGTCGACGCGATGTCGCCGGCGAGGGGGACGTGTAGCCGGTGGTCGCGCCCGTCGCTGCGGTGCTCGAACGACTTCCGGCCCCACAGGCGGCGCCGCTCGGTGGGGCGCTTGTGGTTGCCGTATACGCGCGCGAGGCGCTGCCGGTCGCCGCTGTACCACGCGTCGTCGATACGCATCGCGTCGTAGTACGGGGCCCACGCCGGGGGCGGCCACGCTGCGCCCGGGTCAGGGAGTGCCATCGTCGCCCCCTTCCTGTGCGGTGGCCTCGCACGCGTCGGCGGCGCGGCGGAACAGGGCGGCGAGGGCGGGGCGTACCAACTCACCGGGGGCAAGGTTCAGTTTGCCTAC
>NZ_JBHVYZ010000047.1:0-1221 GCF_042880295.1 Streptomyces sp. NPDC058307 | reverse complement strand
ACAGGGCGGCGAGGGCGGGGCGTACCAACTCACCGGGGGCAAGGTTCAGTTTGCCTACCTCGACGGTGTGCTCGCCGACGGTGAGGGATACGGGAAGGGTGAACGCTGCGGCCATGGCGGCGGCCTCCTTACGCGGCGAGGGTGAGCAGGTGCCGCCATTCGTGGGCGGTCGAATGGATCACGTACCTGAGCGCGTCGCACGAGTGGTCGTTCGCCTTGACCGGCTTGTCCTCGCCCTTGTCGGCGGCCGTCTCGTCCCACACGTAGGCAGGCAGTTCGTCGAGCAGCCCCTCGCACGACCGGTGTATCCGCAGCAGACCGGCGCCGAGCAGGTTCGCCACGGACCGGATGCCGTCCACCACTTCGTTCGAGGCGCGGGCGACGCCCTCGTAAGAGTCGGCCCACAGCTGCGTGATGAAGCTCGCCGCGCTCGGGTCGATGAACGTCCACTCGGCCGTGACGCCGAGGTCGGCAACCCACGTGCGCAGTGCGGCCGAATACTGGGCGTCGGTCATCTGCCGGTGCGCGGTGCGGGAGTCGTGGCGCCACTCGGCGCACGCGTACAGCCGGCCGTCGACCCCCTCGCCGAGCAGGATCGCCGAGGTGGCGTTGACCGTGCCGTAGTCCACGCCGATCCAGTACCGGCGCATCGCGGGCAGTTCGTCGACCACGTGCTCGGACTCGTCGAACATGTCGTAGATGGCGCCCTCGGCCTGGACCCACAGACCCAACACGTTGCGCTTGTAGAACAGGCCGGTGTGCGTCGACTTGATCCGGGCCTTGTACTCGTCGTCAAGACCGGGGTTGTCGTCCAACTGGAAGTGCCACGACCTGAGCCGGGCCTCGGCCGGCCTGAGCAGGTAGTCACGGCGTAGCCAGTGATTCGGATTGTCCGGGTTGGTGGTCGCGAAGATCTTCGACCCCGGCACGCTGCAACGCGCGGTGAGCTGGTCAAAGAACGACTTGGGGAGCGTGGTCGCCTCGTCCACGTACGCGCCCGCGCACGTCAAGCCTCGTACCTTCGGCTCGGCCTGGGCGTCGTTGGCGCCGAGGGCGTGCACTGTGCGGCCGAGGACGGTCGCCGTCGCGGCGCCGCTGGTGTACTGGACGTCTTGGGCGACCTCGCCGAACACGTCCGGGTTCATGAGCGGGCCGAACACGTTCCGGGCGAGGCTGTCGCGGGTCCGGCCGACCATGACCAGTTCGCCGCCGGTCGGCGGG
>NZ_JBHVYZ010000046.1:0-70595 GCF_042880295.1 Streptomyces sp. NPDC058307 | reverse complement strand
GTCAGGCCACGATCCGTCGGGACCTCGTACAACTGGAGGACGAGGGACTGCTCAAGCGGGTCTACGGCGGTGCCGCCCCCGTCCTCGGCGAGGACGACCCGTTCGCCGACGTGGCCGGCGTCCGGGTCGAGGCGAAGGACGCGCTGGCCGCCTGGTGCGCGGACCTCGTCAGGGACGGCGAGACCGTGCTGCTCGACATCGGCACCACGGCCCACCGGGTGGCCCGCCATCTGCACGGCCGGTCGCTGACCGTGATCACCAGCAACCTCGCCGTCTACGAGGAGCTCCAGGACGACAAGGACGTCCAGCTGATCCTGCTGGGCGGCGTGGTGCGGCGCGACTACCGCTCGCTGGTCGGCTTCCTCACCGAGGACAACCTGCGCCAGGTCCACGCCGACCGGTTGTTCCTCGGCACCAGCGGGGTCCGCCCCGACGGCCAGGTGCTGGACACCACCGCCGTCGAGGTGCCCGTCAAACGGGCGATGATCGCCGCCAGCGCCCAGGTGGTCCTGGTGGCGGACGCGGGCAAGTTCCCCGGCACCGGAATGGCCCGGGTGTGCGGTCCCGAGGAACTCGACGTCGTGGTGACCAACGCCCCGGTGGACGAGAAGACCGGCAGCCGGCTGCGGGAGGCGGGAGTGGAGGTGGTCGAGGTGTGAGACGCCTGTAACGAATTCCTGACTTCCCCAACCCCCGAGTCGTCACCGCGCCACGGCGGGCGGGACGACCGCAGAGCTGCACACGCGTTCAGGCGCCGTACGTCCCCGGTCCGCCTTGCTCGAAGGTCCTGAGCGGCGGTACCGGACGCGGTCCGGTGCCCGGGACCCAGCCCGCGTCCAGCTTGCGCAGGCCCACGCCGTCCGGCGCCCAGACGTGGCAGCTGTTCAGCACCCCCGCCGTGGAGCGCGGGCCCTGGGACTGCTCCCCGGCGTACCGCAGGCCCGCGTTCGCCGAGATGGCCGCCTGCACGACCGCGGGCCCCAGGACGCGGGCCAGCTCATGCAGGTGCGAGCAGCCCAGCACCCCGCGGAACCGCTCCTGGATCGCCCGGTTGTACCCGGCGGCGACACTGAGCCCCGTCAGGCCGTCGAACACCGGGGTGATCAACGGGCACTCGGCGTGCGGGAAGGTCCGCATGTCCGCGTCGGCGTGCACGATGACCATGTCGGCCAGACGGACCCGCACGGCGAGCACCATCCGGTGGACGACGCCGGCCGACGGCTCCGCCCAGGGGCGCACGTCGCTCAGTTCCGCCTCGACCGAGATCTCGTCGCAGCCCTCCGCGTACGCGGTGACGGTGATCGTACGGCGGTGCAGCGGGACTTCGGAGCGTGTCATGACGACGCCTTCCCCGGGAGCGCCGATGCCGGGACCGGGGGCTCCCCCAGCCCCGCGAACTCCGGGGGCCTTCGCTCGATGAAGCTGCGCACGCCCTCGCGGTAGTCCGGGGCGCGTTTCGCCGTGGCCAGCAGCGCGGCCGCGTGGTCGCGGCTCTCGGTGAAGGTCCTCGCCTGGTCGTCGGCGAGCTGCCGTTTGATGAGGGACATCGCGTACGGGCTGGCCGAGCGGGCCAGTTCGGTCGCGTACGCGAGTGCCGCCGACAGCAGCTCCGCCGGTTCGACCAGGCGGTTGACCAGCCCCATCGCCAGGGCCTCCGTCCCGGTGATCCGGCGCGAGGACAGCAGCAGGTCGGCGGCGTTGCCGTAGCCGATCAGCCGGGGCAGGATCCAGGACACGCCGTCCTCGGCCACCAGCCCGCGCGCGCTGAAGGCGGCGGCGAACTTGGCGTGCGGGACGGCGAACCGGACGTCGCACATCAGCGCCTGGTTGAATCCGATGCCGGCGCAGGCGCCGTTGACGGCGGCCACCACGGGCTTCGGGAAGGACATGGGCCGGGTGCGCGGGGGCAGCTGGTCCGTCGGCCAGGGGCGGGCGCCCGACGAGGCGGCGTCCAGGACGCTCATGTCCATTCCCGGGCAGAAGCTGCGCCCGGCGCCGGTCAGCACCACGGCCCGCACCCGTGGATCGTGCTCCGCCCGGTCGAACAGTTCGTTGTAGAGCAGTTCCATCTCGAGCGTCCAGGCATTGTGCCGCTCGGGCCGGTTCAGGGTCAGCAGCATGACCCCGTCGTCGGTGAGATCGGTGAGGATCTCCGGGGCCGGGTTCTCGGTCATCGAGGTCACTCCCGCGGTATCCGTCGGCTGGACCGGCTTTATAGATAGATGAATCATCTATATACCAAAGGACCGCCGGGGCACCAGATCAGGTCGTGCACAAAGAAGATCACCGACGGCTTGACCTGGTACCCTCGATACACTAAGACGATTCATTTAGCTATACGAGGAGCCCACCGTGGCCGAGGCAGCCCGCACCGCAGAAACGGCGACCGTGCCCGTCCCCGCCCGCAGTCGCGTCGGACGTCAGGTGCGGGTGCCGAAGACCGCCGAACTGGTCGCCGCACACCTGCGCCGCCAGATCGTACGCGGCGAGCTGAAGCCCGACGACGCACTGCCCCCGGAGTCGGGGCTGATGGAGCAGTTCGGCATCTCGCGGCCCACGCTGCGCGAGGCGTTCCGGGTACTGGAGTCGGAGTCCCTGATCACGGTGCGCCGCGGCGCCCACGGCGGGGCCCGGGTGAGCGCTCCGGACTCGGATGTCGCCGCCCGCTTCGCCGGCCTGATCCTCGAATACCGCGGCGCCACGCTGGGCGACATCTATCGTGCCGCGGCCCTCATCGAGCCGCCCTGCGCCCGCCAGCTCGCCACCAAGCACACGCCGGACGACATCAAGCAGCTGCGCGACGCGGTGGCGGCCGAGAAGGCCGTCCTCGACGACCCGCTCGCCCTGGTCGACGCGCAGGACGCCTTCCACGCCCTGCTGATCGAACTCACCGGCAACCAGACCCTGATCCTGCTGTGCGGCATGCTGCGCAACATCATCGACCGCGCCAACGCCTCGTACACCGCGGGCGCGGCCGATGCCGAGGCACAGAAGACACAGGCCCTCAAGGGACACCGGGCGCATGTGCGGATGGTCGGCCTGATCGAGTCCGGCAAGGCGGACGAGGCCGAGAAGCTGTGGCAGCGGCACATCGCCGGCGCGGACGACGTCGTGAACGCCGCGGGACCCAAGACGGTGCTCGAACTCCTCGACTGACCGGCCCCGCGTCGCCGCAGGCCACCTCGCGGCGGGTCCGCCTCCACTCCCCCTTGCGCTCTTTAATCAGTTAGATAATTATAGAAGGCGTACTGAATAGTTCCCGGGGCCCGGAGGCGACGCCATGGCCGAACAGCGCAAGCCCATCTTCGACTGCGACCAGCACATGTACGAGGAGCGGGACTCCTTCACCCGCTACCTTCCGAAGGAGTTCCTCGGATCGGCGGTCGCACCGGTGACCCTGCCGGACGGGCGGGAGGTGATCCTCGCCGGGGACCGCATCGTCGTATGCCTGGAACCGGAGTTCGGGCAGGTCTACCGTCCCGGTTCGCTCAAGGAGATGCTCAAGGCGATGGCCTCGGGCAATCCCGAGGAGACGTACCAGTTCGAGCCGATGCACGAGTCGTACCAGAACCGCGAGTCCCGTCTGCGCGTCATGGACGAGCAGGGTTTGGACCAGACGATCATCTACCCGGGCGGCTGGGCGCTGGTGGCCGAGGAGTACGTGAAGGGCGTGGAGCCGCTCTACGCCAACTACCACTCCTTCAACCGGTACATGAACGAGGTCTGGGGCTTCAACCACCAGAACCGCATCTACGCCCCCGCGCTGCTGTCGCTGCGCGATCTGCCCAGCGCGGTCAAGGAGCTGGAGTTCGTCCTGAACCAGGGCGCCCGCTTCATCCTGCTGCCCACCGGCCCGGTGTACGGCCGTTCGCCCGGCGACCCGTACTTCGACCCGTTCTGGAAGCTGGTCAACGAGGCCAAGGCGAGCGTCTGCTACCACATCAGCGAGTTCTACTACAACTCGCAGGTGGCGCCCTCCTGGGGCTACGACCCGAACCCCATCCACTTCCGGATGTCGGCCTGGCAGTGGCAGAACACCTACGGCCAGCGCCCCGTCGAGGAGACGCTGTCCGCGCTGATCTTCGACAACCTCTTCGGCCGGTTCCCCGACATCAACGTCCTGGTGTCCGAGTTCGGCTCCGAGTGGGTGCCGCACTTCGTGCGCCACATGGACAAGAGCCGCGGCATGGGCCGCAACGGCCCCTGGATCGGCGGCCAGTTGGACGAGCGCCCCAGCCAGGTCTTCCGCAAGCACGTCCGTGTGGTCCCCTATCCGGAGGACGACATCGTGAACGTCGTCAAGCGCCTCGGCTACCACGAGTCCATCGTCATGGGCTCCGACTTCCCGCACGCTGAGGGCCTGGCCAACCCGGCCGACTTCCGCAAGCTCATCGCCGAGCTCGACGAGTCCGCCCAGGACGACATCATGTACAACAACGCCCAGCAGCTGATCAGCCGCTGAGCATCGCAGTCCAAGGGAGCCCGGTACCGGGATTCGGTACCGGGCTCAGCTGCGTCCAGGCTCTGTTCAGTCCGTGAGATCCGCCGCGAGGTTCGCGATGTTGGTGAGCAGCGCCGTACCGCGCCGGGAGTGGTCGTAACCGGCGAGCGGGTAGCCGTTGCTCAGGCAGACGAAGGACAGGCCGGTCTCCGGGTCCAGGAAGCCGAGTTGGTAGGCGGCCCCGGCGCTGCCGAAGAGGGCGGGCGAACCGGTGGACGGCAGGTTGCTGCCCGCGTCCGGCCCTGCCACGGTGACGAACAGGCCCATGCTGGTACGGCGGTTGGAGCCGCCCCCGTAGATCTGCTCCCCGTGCGGGTGGCCCGTCAGCCGGACCCGGGTGCCCTCCGCCACGGCCTCCGGCTTCCACAGTCCCGAGTGTTCCAGCGCCTGGAAGTACAGGGCGACGTCGGCGGCCGTGGCGACCAGGGCGTGGCTGGGCTCACCCGCCGCCAGCACGCGCGGGTCGGACAGGTACCAGGGGCCCCAGGGGTCGGGCTCCTGCTCGTCGCTCGTGCGGTCGGTGGCGGTCATCGGGGCGACGGTGCCGGGCTGCCGGTCCACCGGTACGCCGAGTTCGAGCGAGGACAGGCCGAGCGGTTCGGCGATCCGCTCGCGCAGGTAGGCGGCGAAGGCCAGGCCCGTACGCCGCTCCACGATCTCGGCGATCAGCCAGGCCGCCGAGGTGAGGTGGAACTGGAAGCGGCTGCCCGGCGGGTAGTCGAGCCGCCAGCGGCCGAAGGCGGCGAGGCGCTGCTCGCGGTCGAGCATCTTCGGGTACCCGAGCGGCGCGAAGGGGAAGCCCGCGGTGTGCGCGAGGACCTGCTCGACCGTGACCTCCTCCTTCCCGTTCGGCGCGAACTCCGGGATGATCGCGGCGACTTGCTCGGTCACGTCCAGCAGTCCCTCGCCGATCAGCTTCCACACGGCGCCCGCGACGATCGACCGCCCGACCGACTGCAGGACGTATCGCGTGGACGGTTCGGCGTCACCCCAGGTCTCGAAGGCGACCAGCCGCCCGTCCCTCGCCACGGCGACCTGCGCGGACGGCAGCGGTCCGTGCTCGACCTCCAGGCGGATCCTGCGCAGGAGTACGTCCAGCCGATGCGGGTCGACGCCGACGGTTTCCGGGGCGACGACCGAGTGGTCAAGCGTCACGTGTCTCTCCTTCGAGCGCGACGGGCGCGGCGAGCGCGGTGGGCTCCCGAAGGCTTCGGCGTACGACCTTGCCGTTGGCGTTGCGCGGCAGGTCGTCCACGAACCACCAGCGGACGGGGACCTTGAACCCGGACAGCCGGGCGCGGGTGTGGCTCCTGAGCGCCGCCGGTTCCGGCGGGGCGTCGGGATCGGCGGGGACGACGAAGGCGACGACGGTCTGGCCGAGCCGCTCGTCGGCAACGCCGGTGACCGCGACGTCCGCCACCCCGGGGTGCGCGGACAGGACCGTCTCCACCTCCAGCGGGTGGACGTTCTCGCCGCCACGGATGATCATGTCGGTGTGTCGGCCGAGCAGGTAGAGATACCCGTCCTCCGCCACGCGGCCGAGATCGCCGCTGTGCAGCCAGCCCTCGGCGTCGATCTTGAAGAGGTGGTCGGCGCGGGCGTGGATCTCTCCGACGCCGTCCGGGCCGGGATCGTGGACCCTGATCTCGACCCCGGGTGCGGGCCGCCCCACCGACCGCAGCAGCTCGGTGCGTCCGGCCACCGCCTCCCGGTGGTCCTCCGGGGTGAGCACGCTGATCGGGGAGCCCTCCGTCTGCCCGAACATGTTGAGCATGCGGACGCCGGGCATCGCCTCGTACGTCCGGCGCAGGGTGTCGGGGCGGACGGGCGCGCCGCCGTACTGGAGGGTCCGCAGCGTCTCGTGGCGGGCCTCGCCGGCAGCCAGCAGGGTCTCCAGCATCGCGGGGACCATGCTGGTGTGCGTGGTGCCGAGCTCCCGCAGCAGGGCCCAGCCCTCGACGGTGAAGCGAGGCAGGCCGGTGATCAGCGCGCCGGCGGCGAGGGCGACGGCGACGTTGCCCAGGCCCGCGATGTGGTGGAAGGGCGCGCTGCCGCCGTAGAAGCTGTCGGGGTCGAGTGCGCACAGCCGGCCGTTGACGCGGGCGCGCGCGGCCAGGCGCCCTTGGCTCATGGGGACGGGCTTGGGCAGGCCCGTCGTTCCGGAGGTGTGCAGGACGGTGGCGAGGTCGTCGGGGGCTGCGGTCAACTCCCTTGCCTTGATAGGGAGTTCGGGCACGACCGCGAGTCGGCGACCCGACAGTTCGGCGACCTGCCTGCCGAGGTCGGCGAACTCGGGCTGAGCCAGCAGGACGTGCGCCCGGGTCTCCTTGACCACGGCGGCGATCTCGTACGCCGTCATGCGGACGCCGAGCGGTGCGAGCGGGTGGCCGGATCCGGCGCCGCCGATCACCAGCGCGAGGGCGTCGGCGGAGGTGGCGACCAGGGCGGGCACCGGATCGCCGGGCTCCAGGCCGAGGGTGTCCAGCCAGTCGGCGGCGCCGGCCGCACGGTCGAGGAGTTCGCGTCCGGTCCAGGTCAGGTCGCCGAACCGGACGGCGGGGCGGGCGTGGTCGTAGGCGCGGCTCACCATGGCGGTCCAGGTGGCCGCCTGCGTCCCTTCCTGGGCGGCGGCCATCGGCTCAGGGCGCCAGGCGGGCCGTCGCAGTGCCGGTGACCACCTCGGCGCCGTCCTGGTTGACGGTGCGCAGGGCGAAGTGGGCGACCGGGCCGGCCGGCGTGTCCTCGATCGACTCGACGGTGGCCGTCGCGGTGAGGGTGTCGCCCGGCCAGACCTGCGCCTTGAAGCGCACGCCGTAGCGCAGCAGCGCCTCGGTGCCGACCCAGTCGGTCAGGACCCGCCCTGTCATGCCCATCGTCAGCATGCCGTGGGCGAACACGCCGGGGTAGCCCGCGGCCTCGACGGCGAACTTCTCGTCGGTGTGCAGGGGGTTGAAGTCGCCGGAGGCGCCCGCGTACTGCACGATCCGGGTGCGCTTGAGGTCGTCGACGAGGACGCTCTCGCGTATCTCGCCGACCTTGATGTCGTCGGGGCTCAGGCTCATCGGGCGTCCTTCGGGGTCGCCGGGCCCTCGGGGACGACGGCCACGGTCACGGCACTGACGACCGGTTCGCCGTCGGCGTCCCGGTACTCGGTGATGCGCTCGCTGAAGAGCAGGCGGCCGGTGCGGCCCTGCTTCTCCCAGCTGCGGCCGGTGGAGAGGTGCGCGTAGAGGGTCTCGCCGGCGCGCACCGGGCGGTGGTACTCGAAGTGCTGCTCGGCGTGGAGCCCGCCGGCGCCCTCGGCCATGACGCCGGCGTCGCGTCCCGACCCGAACCACTTCTCGTCCGGCTTGGGACGCAGGTGGTAGTCGGGGTCGTAGTGGGCGCTCGCCATGGTGAAGGTGGGCGGTGCGAGCGCCGACTCGCCCTGGTACGCCGGGTTCTCGTCGCCGATGGCGCGGGCGAACATCATGATGTGCCCGGCCTCGACGGGGAAGGGTTGCCCTGTCATCCGCGTGTGCTCCTCGAATCAGTACGGCAGATCAGTACGGCAGAAACGCGTCGCGCGTGGCCTCGTCCGGGTCGAAGTCCGGCGGCAGTCCCTCGAACTTGGGCTCCCGCTTCTCCACGAAGCTCGACACACCCTCGCGAAAGTCGGGCGAGCCCGCGAAGAACTCCATGGCGGAGTAGGAGCGGGCGAGGGCGTCGGTGAAGGGGCGGTCGAGGTCGCCGTACACCTGGTGGCGCAGGACGGCCATGGCGCGCGTGGAGCAGTTGCGGGCGATGTCCCGGGCGTAGGCGCGGGCGGCGTCGAGCAGGTCCTCGGGCTCGACGACACGGCTGACGAGGCCGAGCTCCTTGGCCTCGTCGGCGTCGAAGACGCGGCCCGACAGCAGCAGGTCGAGCGCGTTCTCCAGGCCGATCACGCGCGGCAGGACGTACGGCATGTTGTACTCGCCGGCCAGGCCGCGTCGGGTGAAGGCGGTGGTGAAGCGGGCGCCGCGGGCGGCGAAGCGGATGTCGCAGATGAGGGCCTGGACCAGGCCGATCCCCGCGCAGGCGCCGTTGACGGCGGCGATCATCGGCTTCGGCATGGTGCGCCTGCTGTACATGGGAACGCGGGCCTGGAGGTTGAGGGACTCGCCGGGCTGCGAGTTCTGCTCCAGGCGCTGCATGTCCATCCCCGGGCAGAAGGCCCTGCCCGCCCCGGTGATGATCACCACTCGGACGGCGGGGTCCTGCGCGGCCTCGTCGAGGAGCGCGAAGAAGCGGCGCTCCATGGGGATGCTCCACGCGTTCTTTCGCTCGGGCCGGTTGAGGGTGACGGTGGCGACGCCGTCCTCGTCCACCTCGTACAGGACCAGGTCCAGGTCCTCGGGGGCCACCACGGTTTCCTCGGGCATCACGTCACTCCTCGTCCAGCGGTTCGATCGGGTCGCCGACGCCGGGCCGTTCCCCCGAGATGGTCACGACCACCTGCCCGCGGGCGCAGATGCGTCCGTCGGCGCGGACGTCGACGTCGGCGAAGTGCACGCGGCCGCCCCGCCGCACACAGCGGGCGTACGCGATCGCCTCACGGCCGCGGGCGGGTGCGAGGTACTGCACCGACATCGACACGGTGCTGAGCCGGCTGCCCTTGGTGAAGTCGTGCCCGGCGATCACGGCTCCGGCGCCGGCGGTGTCGATGAGCGCCGAGATGACGCCGCCGTGGAAGACGTCTTCGTGGGCGGAGAGGGACTCGGCGTAGGGGAGCACGATCTCGACCCCGTCCGCCTCCCAGCGCGTCACCCGGATACGGCAGCGCCGGTTGAAGGCGACCCCGCGCTCCCAACGGGCGCGGAACCAGGCCCGGCGTTCTCGCTGTTCCTGATCGGTGAGGGTCCTCGCCGCGACGGTCATCAGCCCGCCCTCCCGTCCCGGCCTGGCGGCCGATCCATATAGTTACATGAATTGAATAGATGAGGCAATCACGTCGGCCACAGCCGAGCGCTAGATGTATTATTTATATAACTGATTCGTCGTCCGTGAACAGAGGGAGACCCAGATGCCGTCGACCGCGCTGGCCGGGATCCGCGTGCTCGATCTGTCCCGCATCCTCGCCGCGCCGCTGGCCACGCAGATGCTGGCCGATCTCGGCGCCGAGGTG
The DNA here is from genome assembly GCF_042880295.1 of Streptomyces sp. NPDC058307. NCBI lineage: Bacteria > Bacillati > Actinomycetota > Actinomycetes > Kitasatosporales > Streptomycetaceae > Streptomyces > Streptomyces sp. NPDC058307. The sequence goes on along the minus strand of NZ_JBHVYZ010000046.1, from coordinate 60,948 downwards.
ATCAAGGTCGAGCGGCCCGGATCGGGGGACGACTCCCGGACGTACGGCCCTCCCTTCGCACCCGGACCCGAGGGCGACCGGACGGACACCGCCGCCTTCTACCTGGCCGCCAACCGCAACAAGCGGTCTGTCACCGTCAACCACGCCTCTGCCGAGGGACAGGAACTCATCCGCGCCCTCGCCGCACGTTCGGACGTACTGGTCGAGAACTTCCGGACGGGCACGCTGGCCAAGTACGGCCTCGACCACGAGAGCCTGCGCGCACTCAACCCGCGCCTCGTCTACCTCTCGGTCACCGGCTTCGGCCAGACCGGCCCGTACGCCGACCGCCCCGGCTACGACGGCATCTTCCAGGCCATGTCCGGGATGATGAGCGTCTCCGGGCACCCCGAAGAGCCGATGAAGGTGGGCGTCAGCATGATCGACATCCTCACGGGGCTCTACGCCTCCACGGCCGTCCTCGCGGCCCTGCGCCACCGGGACCTCACCGGCGAGGGCCAGTTCATCGACCTGTCCCTGCTGGACTGCGGCCTGGCCTCGCTGTCCCACTTCGCGATGAACTACCTGGTCTCCGGCGAGGTTCCACAGCGGCGCGGCAACGGCGGGTACGGCGGGATCCCCTCACAGGCCTTCCCCTGCAAGGACAAGCCGATCTTCCTCGTCGCGGGCAACGACAAGCAGTTCGCCGCGTTCTGCGCGGCGGCCGACCGCAGCGACCTCCTCCAGGACGAACGGTTCGCCACGACGTCCGCCCGGATCGCCCACCGCGAGGAGATCCTGCCGGTGCTGGCGGCGATCCTGTGCACCCGCACCCGGGACGAGTGGCTGACCGTGCTCGACGCACACGACGTGCCCGCGGGCCCGTACAACGAGATGCCCGAGGTCTTCGCCGACCCGCAGGTACAGCACCGGGGAATGCTGATCGAGGTCGAGGACCCGGCCTCCGGACCCCTGCCGATGCTCGCCAACCCCATCCGGTTCACGGCGACGCCGGTCGAGGACTACGCACCGCCGCCGGCGCTGGGTGAGCACACGGCCGAAGTGCTCACCGCTCTCGCAGGCGTGACGGTCAGTCAGCTGGCCGCGCTGCGGTCCCGGGGCGTCGTGTAGCGGCGTCACCCGAGCAGGGTCCGGCCGCCCTCCAGCATCAGCGTCGCCCCCGTCAGATAGGCCATGTCGTCGCTGACGAGCGCGACCACCGCCCGGCCGATGTCGGCCTCCGGGTCGCCGAGCCGGCCCAAGGGGATCTGCCGGGTGATCTCCTCCGCCTTCTGCGGGTGCGCGGCAAGATAGGCCTCCGCCGCCGGGCTCAGGGCGGCCGGGCAGATCACGTTCACGCGGATCCCGTACGGCCCCCACTCGCGCGCGGCGACCCGGCTCAGGCCGCGGATCGCCTCCTTGGCCATGGCGTACGCCGCGAAGGTCGCCTCGCCCTGGACGGCGGCCGAGGAACCCAGGTTCACGACGCTGCCGCGGCTCTCCTTGAGGTGGGGCAGGGCGGCCTGCATCGCGTGGAAGGCGGCCAACGGCCCGCTGCGATAGGTGAGTTCGACATCGTCGTACGACGTGTCCGCCAGCCGGCGCTGCACCGAGGACTGCGCGTTGTTGACGAGCACGTCCAGGCCGCCGAACTCCCGAACCGTCTCGGCCACCATGCGGTCGACGTCGTCCCGCTCCCCCACGTCCCCGACGACGGTGTACGCCCGGCCGCCGTGTTCGGCGATCTCCCCGGCCGTGTCCTTCAGCTTGCTCTCGGTGCGGCCGGTGATCACCACGGCCGCCCCTTCGGCCGCGAGCGCGAGCGCGATGCCCCGCCCCACGCCCTGTCCGCCGCCGGTGACCAGTGCCGTCTTCCCTGACAACCGTGCCATCACGTTTCCTTCCAGAAGGCCGACCAGGAGGGGAAGGCCTCGGGCAGCGCCGGCTCTCCGGCGCCCTCCCAGCCCTTGAATGCCACGGACTGGGGGCGTTCGGTCACGTCCGCCGCGTACCAGTGCCGTTCGCGGCGGCGGGAGAAGTACCAGTCGCCGTCCACGCGCGCGTAGTCGTCCCAGTAGCAGATCGCCATCACGATCCACCGGTCCCCCACCTCGTGCTCGGCCCGGCAATAGACCGCGCCGGTCGCCGTGTCGCGGCCGGTGAACTCGACGCGGTGGCCGCAGATCTGGTGGACCGACCGGTAAAAGCCGCGCACCGCGGGTTCGATGTGCTGTCGCAGGACGGCCCGCCCGCGGCCGTGGCGGCCCATGTCCACGTCGGGCCGGAAGCAGCCGACCCAGGCGTCGAGGTCGCGGCCGTCCACGGCGAGGGCGTAGCGGATGGGCAGTTGCTGGATGGCGAGCTGTGACTCGACGCGGTCGAGACGGTCCTCGAGCGACATCACGGGCGCGGCTCCTTCGGCAGACCGAGGACCTGTTCCCCGATGATGTTGCGCTGGATCTCGCTCGACCCTCCGTAGATCGTCTCCGCGAGGGCGAGCAGGAAGGAGCGCTGTCGGCGGTCCAGGGCGTAGTCCTCGCCGACGATCTGCCCGGCCGGTCCCGCCAACTCTGTGGCCAGCTGGCCGAGTTGCTGGTGCCGGGTCGACGCGTACAGCTTCGCGGTGGTGGCCTGGGCGCCCGGTGTGCGGCCGGCGGTCAGTTCGGCGATCGTCCGCAGGTTCGTGGTGCGCATGATGCGTACGGAGATCCAGGCGTCGACGATGCGGCGGCGCAGCATCGGATCGTCGAGCGCGCCCCGCTCGCGGGCCAGGTCGATCAGTGCCTCGGCCTCCCGTTCGAAGGCGAGCTGCTGGGGCAGGAGCGTGGTGCCGCGCTCGATGCCGAGCGTGGCCATCGCGGTGCGCCAGCCCTGTCCGACCTCGCCGACGACCATGTCGGCGCCGGTGCGCGCGTCGGAGAGGAAGATCTCGGCGAACTCGTCCTGGCCGGCGAGGTTGCGGATGGGGCGGATCTCCACGCCGGGCTGGTCCGTGGGCACCAGCAGCATGCTCAGGCCCTTGTGCCGCACGGACCCCGGGTCGGTGCGGGTGAGGACGTAGACCCAGTCGGCGTGGATGCCGAACGACGTCCACACCTTCTGTCCGCTGACCACCCATTCGTCGCCGTCGCGTTCGGCCCGGGTGCGCACGGACGCCAGGTCGGAGCCGGCGCCGGGCTCGCTGAAGCCCTGGCCCCACAGCTCCTCGACTGCGAGGATCGGCGGCAGGAAGCGCTTCTTCTGCGTCTCGCTGCCCACCTTGAGGAGCATCGGGCCGAGCAGGTCGAGCGCGTTGACGGTGGCCCGGTACGGGGCGTTCACGCGCGCGTACTCGTACTCGAAGACGATCTCCTCCAGCAGCCCGAGCCCGCGCCCCCCGTACTCCTCGGGCCAGCCGATGCCCAGCCAGCCGCCCGCGGACAGCTCACGGTCCCAGGCGAGGCGGACCTCCCACGCCGCGCCGTCGGTGGGGCCGCCCACGCCCCGGTTCTCGGCGAACTCCCCCACGAGGTGGTCCGCCAGCCAGTCCCGTACCTCGTCGCGGAAGCCGCGTACCGCGGGCCCGAAGTCCAGCTCCATGTCAGCCTCTCCCTGAGGTCTCAGATGCCGAGCCGGGCGGCGAGCAGTTCCCGGTGGTACGACGGTGTGCCGAGCAGCACCTCGGAGCTCTTGGCCCGCTTGAAGTACAGGTGCGCGGGGTGCTCCCAGGTGAAGCCGATGCCGCCGTGGACCTGGATGTTGTCCGCGGCGACCTTGGTGAACGCCTCCGAGCAGAAGGCCTGGGCGAGGGCGGCGGACATCGCGGTCTCCGTCTCGTCGCCCGCGTCCAGCGCCCACAGTCCGCCGTACGCGGCCGAGCGGGCGGACTCGATCTCCATGAGCATGTCGGCGCACTTGTGCTTGATCCCCTGGAACGAGCCGATGGGCCGGCCGTACTGCTCGCGGATCTTGGCGTACTCGACGGCGGCGTCCAGGGCTGCCGCGGCTCCCCCGACCTGTTCGGCGGACAGGAGGACGGCGGCGGTGGCGAGGGTGCGTTCGAGGGCGGGCCAGGCCGCGCCCTCGGGGCCCAGGAGGCGGGCGGGGGTGTCCGTGAACTCGATCCGGGCCTGTTTGCGGGTCTGGTCGAGGGTGGGGAGGGGGGTGCGGGTGAGGCCGGTTGCGTCGGCGGTCTCGACGGCCAGGAGGCTGATGCCCGAGGGCGTGCGGGCGACCACCAGGAGCAGGTCGGCGAGATGCCCGTCGGGGACGTAGGTCTTCATGCCGGTCAGCCGCCAGCCGCCCGTCTCGTCATGGGCGGCGGTGAGCCCGATGCCCTGCTCGTCCCAGCGGCCGTCGTCCTCGGTGAGCGCCAGCGTGGCCACCGTCTCGCCGGACACGATGCCCGGCAGGAGGTCGTGCCGCGCCTGCTCGTCGTCGCAGCGCAACAGTGCCTCCGCGGCCAGCGCGACCGTCGAGAAGTACGGGCCGCCGAGCAGCGCGCGGCCCGCCTCCTCGAAGACGACGCCGAGATCGACGTAGCCGAAGCCCGAGCCGCCGTACTCCTCCGGGACGGCGAGCCCCTGGAGTCCGAGTTCGCCGGCCATCCGCCGCCAGACGACGGGGTCGTGGCCCGTCGGGTCGGCGGCGAGGCGGCGCACGGTCGCCTCGTCGGAGTGCTTGGCGAGGAACGAGCGGACGACCTTGCGCAGTTCGTCCTGTTCCTCGCTGAAGGTGAGATCCATGCCGAGCTTCCTGTCCTCGGTGCAACGTCACGTGCGGCCTGCTTGCCGCCCACCCTTGGATACAGTTAGATAATTATAGTATCCACACTGAATACACCAGGAGCGCGACGTGACCGATCCCTACGCCCCGTTCACGAGCCTGACCTTCGAGCGGCCCGCGCCCGGGGTGCTGCGGATCGTGCTCGACGCCCCGAACCTCAACGCCGTGGATCCGCGGATGCACGGTGAGCTCGCCGACATCTGGTCCGTCGTGGACCGGGACCAGGAGACCCGCGCGGTGGTCGTCCAGGGGGCGGGCCGGGCGTTCTCGGCGGGCGGGACCTTCGACTCCATCGACGCCATGACCGAGGACTACGCGGTGCGTGCCCGGGTGATGCGGGAGGCGCGGGACATGGTCTACGGGGTGCTCAACTGCTCCAAGCCGGTCGTCTCCGCGATCCACGGGCCGGCGGTCGGGGCGGGGCTGGTCATCGGCATGCTCGCGGACATCTCGATCGCGGCCCGCACGGCGAAGATCGTCGACGGGCACACGCGGCTCGGTGTCGCGGCCGGTGACCATGCCGCCATCTGCTGGCCGCTGCTGTGCGGCATGGCCAAGGCCAAGTACTACCTGCTGACCTGCGAGACGCTCACCGGCGAGGAGGCGGAGCGGATCGGGCTGGTGTCCAAGTGCGTGGACGACGCGGAGGTGCACACCGAGGCCCTGCGCGTGGCGACGGCGCTGGCCGCCGGGCCCGCCAGCGCGATCAGCTGGACCAAGCGGTCCCTCAACCACTGGTACCGCACCGCCCAGCCGATCTTCGAGGCCTCGCTGGGGCTGGAGTTCTTCGGATTCGGCGGGCACGAGGTCGTCGAGGGACTCGCCGCACACCGCGAGAAGCGGCCCGCGGACTTCGAGGGCGTCAGCGGCAAACACCCGCTCGACCTGTGACCACCGACCGTACGAGAGGAACCGAACATGGCGCCGCAGCAGACCATCACCGAGGCCCCCCTGCTGGTCAAGGGGTTGACCTATGAGGAGATGCCGGTCGGGCAGGTCTTCCGGACCGCCCGCCGCACCGTCACCGAGACCGATCTGGTCAACTTCGTCACCTGGGGCGGCTTCACCGAGCCCCTCTTCTGGGACGCCTCGCACGCCGCGGACGGCGGCTACACCGGGCGACTGGTGCCGGGCGGGCTGACGTACTGCCTGGCCGAAGGACTCGTCCTGCAGACGAACGTCCTGCACGGCACGGGCCTCGCCTTCCTGCACATGGAGCTCGACGTGCTGGGTCCGGTGTACGTCGGCGACACCGTGTACGCCGTCGTGGAGACCACGGGGTCCCGGCCGTCCAGCAAGCCCGGCCGGGGCGTGGTGACCAGCCGGATCACCGTGCGCAACCAGCGGGACGAGGACGTCCTCGTCTACACGCCGGTGCGACTGATCCGCGGCAGGGACTACGAGGCTCCGGCATCCTGAGACCGGAGTCGGGCTAGGAGGTTGTGCCGTCCTGAGCCCGGGGCGCGGTCGGCACCAGGCTCAGGCCGGTCGGCCGCCCCGCTTCGGGTACGGGGGCGAAGGCGCCGCTGCGCAGCCAGTCGGAGGGAATCGGGGGGCGCGGCGGGGCCTCGTGGTCCGGGACCGCCATCGAGTAGAGGCGGGTGTAGCGGAACTTGGCCTCCAGGTTGTCGAGGACCGACCAGTACTCGTAGGCGCACACCTCCACACCGGCCGCGGTGAGTCCGGCCAGCCAGGAGAGGCGGGCGCGCAGCAGGGACCGGCGGCGGTCGTCGTCGCTGTGTCCCGTGGCGTCGACGAGGTCCAGGTCGCCCATGCCGTTGTCGATGACGGACAGTGGCGGCAGCGCGTCGCCGTACAGCTCGTAGAGGCCGGCGACGGCGTCGGCGAGTCCTTCGGGGATGATCGGCCAGCCGTAGGCGGTGGTCTCCACGTCGTCGAACGGGACGATCGCGAAGCCGAGGCCCACGAGCAGGCGGTTCACCTCGTTGAGGGCGCTCAGACAGGTTGTCGTCGGCAGCACGCGGGGCAGGTTCTCCGGCGCGGTGACGCGGAACGGGGTGTGCCAGGACAGGCCCAGCAGGTCCTGCTCGGTGGTGATGGTCTCCAGGTCGCCGGGGTGTACGCAGCCGCTGTCCGCGACCGGTGCGTCGCCGTCCTCGGTGACCATGTGCTCGCCGAGCAGCAGGGGGTCGAGGAAGAGTCGGTTGGTCCAGCTCTCCAGGCGTTCCAGGGCGAGACGGTCGTAGGGGTCGTCGGTGGCCGGGTAGCCGCCGACGAGGGTGACCGTGGTGCCGATCCGGCCGCGCGCGCCGGTGGCTCTCAGGGCCTGGGTGGCGAGGCCGTTCGCGAGCAGGATGTGGTGGACCGCGGGCAGTCCGGCCCGGCCCGCGCCCCGGTTCGGGGGATACATTCCGGCCACATGGTCGGCGAGGGTGGGACCGGCGAGGTCGGTGGAGGTGATCCAGCGTTCCACCCGGTCGCCGAAACGGCGGCCGAGTTCGGCGGCGTAGGCGGCGAAGTGCTCGGCGGTGTCGCGGGCGAGCCAGCCGCCGGCCGCCTCCAGCCAGGGCGGCAGTGAGCGGTCCAGCAGGGTGAGCGCGGGCCGGATGCCGCGCGCGAGCAGTGCGTCGAGCGCGCGGTCGCAGCGGTCCAGGGCTTCCCGGTCCCAGCCGCCTGGGCCGTCGGGCTGGAGGTGCGGCCATCCGGCGACCATGCGGTGGGTGTCGGCGACGACACCGGTCAGCTGCCGGAGGTCGTCGGTCCACTGGTGGAAGTGACCGCCGCGTTCCGGCAGGGGCGGCGGTGGCGCCGCGATGGTGTCCGCGGTGGCGACCCCCCAGTCGACACGGCGAAGGGATTCGTGCAGGAAACCATCGCTCATGGTTACCGTCCAGGCGGTGAATGGTTTAGCGCATTCAGCTGAATGTCCGCCGACCGGACGCTAACAGGTCAAACAAACTACGACAATGTTTCGGCCAGATCTCCCGATACGGGATCAGACCGTACCCAGGATGAAGTCCGCCGCCCGCCAGGCCATGGCCATGATCGGCGCGTTGAGATTTCCGGACACCATGGTCGGCATGACCGAGCAGTCGACGACCCTCAGTCCTTCGATGCCACGTACCCGCAGCCGGCCGTCGACGTCGTCGTCCTCTTCCGGGCCCATGGCGCAGGTGCCGAGCGCGTTGTCCTCGATCCGCCGGAAGACCGGCAGCATGGTGTCCCAGCCCCAGCCGGGGTTGCCGAGGCGTTCCAGCTCGTCGTAGTCGGCGCGGTCACCGCGGTTGTAGACCATGCCGTTGACCGAGCTGGATCCGCCGAGCGTCCGGCCCCGGACCCAGTGCTCGACGCGGCGACTGGGGCCCACCGGCTCGACCGGGTAGTGCCAGGCGAACCGGGGGTCGCCAAGGAGCTTGCCGAATCCCTTGGGCAGCCTGATCAGCGGTGTGGAGTCCCGGCCGCCCGCCTCGATCAGCAGCACGGACGTCTTCGGGTCCTCGGAGAGACGGTTCGCGAGCACGCAGCCCGCGGACCCCGCGCCGACCACGATGTAGTCGAACGTCGTCATCCCTGGGCCTCCCGCGCCGGTGCCTGCTCGTCGACGTCGAAGGGGCGGAACTCCTCCTCCTGCCACCAGGGGTACAGGGGCGGCATGTCCTTGCTGACCCGGCCCGGGAACTCGGGCGGCCGTTTGGCGAGGAACGACTGGACGCCCTCCACGGGGTCCGGGCCGCCGCCGATCTGGCTCATGATCCGGGAGTCGAGCCGGTGGGCGGCCATCGGGTGCGGCTCGCCCAGCATCCGCCACATCATCTGGCGGGAGAGGGCGACGGAGATCGCGGAGGTGTTGTCCGCGATCTCCCGGGCGAGCTCGTACGCCGCCGGCAGCAGTTCCTCCGGCGGGTGCACGGAGCGGACCAGCCCGGCCGCGAGGGCCTCGTCCGGCCCGAAGACACGGCCCGTGGCGACCCATTCCACGGCCCGCTGCATGCCGACGGCCCGGGGCAGGAACCAGCTCGCCGCCGACTCCGGCACGATGCCGCGGCGGGCGAAGACGAACCCGAACTTCGCCGAGGTCGACGCCATGCGGATGTCCATGGGCAGGGTCATGCTGGCCCCTACGCCCGCCGCCGGGCCGTTGATCGCCGCGATCACCGGCTTGGTGCTGGAGAAGATCCGCAGCGCGACCCGGCCGCCGGTGTCCCGGTGCCAGGCGCCCGCCTTGCGGTGGTCGAAGGAGGAGCCGCCGGAGCTGACGTCGGCGCCCGCGCAGAAGCCGCGCCCGGCGCCGGTCACCACGATCACCCGGACCTCGTCGTCGGCGTCGGCCGCGTCCAGGACGTCGAGCAGGTCGGCCATCATCCGGGGGTTGAAGGCGTTGAGTTTCTCGGGCCGGTTGAGGGTGACGGTGAGGATCCGGTCCGCCACCTCGGCCCGCACGGTCTCGTACTCCTGCACGGACATACGCGTCCTCCGTCACTCCAGCGAGCCGTTTCCAGAAAGCTTAATTAGTTATAGCATTCAACTCTACTGACTCGTTCGATGACGACTGATGGCGGTGGAGATGACGGACCTCTTGGTGACGGCCGTCGGGCCGGTCCGGCTGATCGAGCTGAACCGGCCGGACCAGCTCAACGCGATGAGCGAGGAGCTCCACGCGGGTCTCGCGTCGCTGTGGGACTCGCTCGCCGACGACCCGGAGGCCCGGGTGGTCGTGCTCACCGGGCGCGGCCGGGCGTTCAGCGCCGGGGGCAACTTCGACATCATGACCCGGGTCCAGCGCGACCGCGCGTTCCGGGAGCAGAACGTCGACGAGGCCCGGCGGATCATCACCGGCATGGTCCGCTGCCCGCTGCCGGTGATCGCGGCCGTCAACGGGCCCGCGGTGGGTCTGGGATGCAGCCTGGCGCTGCTGAGTGACCTGGTCCTGATGGCCGACGACGCCTATCTCGCGGACCCCCATGTCCAGGTCGGACTCGTCGCCGGCGACGGCGGTGCCCTCGTCCTCCCGCTGCTCGTCGGCCTGACCCGCGCGAAGGAACTGCTGTTCCTCGGCGACCGGGTGAGCGCCGAGGACGCGGTCCGGCTGGGCATCGCCAACCGTGTCGTACCGAAGGACAAGCTCCTGGACGAGGCGATGGACCTGGCCGTGCGGCTGGCCGCGCTGCCCGCGCAGGCGCTGCGCGAGACCAAGCGCGCGGTGAACCTGCATCTGGAGCAGGCGCTCACCACCGTGCTCGAACCCGCTCTGCTGGCCGAGCAGAGGACCATGCACTCGCCGGACCACATCGCGGTCGTCGAGAACATCATCGCGTCCCGCGCCCGTCGCCGGACCGCCGGGGAGGGCTGAGGCATGGACTTCGCGTTCAGCGAGGAGCAGGAGGAACTGGGGCGCACCGTACGGGCGTTCCTGGCCCACACCTCGCCCGAGACCGAGACGCGCCGCCTGATGGAGACGCCGGAGGGCTTCGACCGGGCGCTGTGGCGCCGGATGGGGACGGAGCTCGGGCTGCAGGGCCTGGCGGTCCCCGAGGAGTACGGCGGTGCCGGGTGCGGACCGGTCGAAGTGGGCGTGGTGATGGAGGAGATGGGCCGTGCGCTGCTGTGTGCGCCGTTCCTGTCCTCGGTGGTGCTGGCGACGACCACGCTGCTGCGCTGCGCCGACGAGGACGCCCGCAAGCGCCTGTTGCCGGGCCTGGCCTCCGGTGAACTGGTCGGGACACTCGCCCTGACCGAGGACTCGGCCCGCTGGGACGCGGCGGGTGTCCGGCTCACCGCACGGGAGAGCAACGGGAGTTGGCTGCTGAGCGGGCACAAGATGTTCGTCCTCGACGGCGCCACCGCTGATGTCGTCCTCACCGTCGCCCGAACCGGCGACGGCACCGGTGACGGCATCGGTGACGGCATCGGTGACGGCATCGGGGTGTTCTGGGTGGACGGCGACGCGACCGGCCTGACCCGCACACCGCTGCCCACGATGGACCCGACCCGCCGCCAGGCCCGCCTCGACTACCGGGACGTACCGGCGACCAGGCTGCGTACGCACGGCGACGGCTGGGACCTGGTCTCGGAGGTGCTCGACCGGGCCGCGGTGGCGTTGGCCGCCGAGCAGGTCGGGGTGGCCTCCCGCGCGCTCGACATGGCGGTGGAGTACGCCAAGGTGCGCCACCAGTTCGGACGCCCCATCGGCTCCTTCCAGGCCGTGAAGCATCTGCTCGCCGACGTCCTGCTGGAGGTGGAGTCGGCGCGCGCCGCCGCCCACTACGCCCTGCTCGCGTCGGAGAACTCCGAGAGCGCCGACCCGGAGCTGCCCGCTGTGGCCAGCCTGGCCAAGGCGTTCTGCTCCGACGCGTGCGTACAGGCGACACAGGAGAACATCCAGGTGCACGGCGGCATCGGCTTCACCTGGGAGCACCCGGCCCACCTCTATCTGAAGCGGGCCAAGACGTCACAGCTGCTGTTCGGGGATCCGGCGTACCACCGGGAGCTGCTCGCACAGCGAATCGGCCTGGACAGCGGCACGGACAACGGCATGGAAAAGGACAAGGGAGCGGCATGAAGGTCGACGGCAAGCTCAACGTGTGGAGCACCACGGAGGTCGTGGAGGAGGCCCGGCACCACGAGAAGGCCGGCTACGACGGCCTGTGGGCGTCGGAGTCCAAGCACGACCCCTTCCTGCCGCTGGTGCTGGCGGCCGAGCACACCGACCGGCTGGAAGTGGGAACGGCCATCGCGGTGGCCTTCGCCCGCTCCCCCATGCAGCTCGCGTACACCGCGCACGACCTGCAGACCTACGCCGGCGGACGGTTCTCGCTCGGCCTCGGCAGCCAGATCAAGCCGCACATCGAGCGGCGCTTCGACATGCCGTGGAGCCGGCCCGCGGCCCGTATGCGGGAGTACGTGAGCGCGCTGCACGCGATCTGGGCCGCCTGGAACGAGGGCGCGAAGCTCGACTTCCGCGGCGACTTCTACACCCACACCCTGATGTCGCCCTTCTTCTCTCCCCCGCCCGCTCCCGGCGGCGCGCCGAAGGTGTTCGTGGCCGCGGTCGGCCAGGCGATGACCCGGGTGGCGGGCGAGGTCGCCGACGGGCTCCTCGCGCACGGCTTCACCACAGAGCGGTATCTGCGGGAGGTGACCCTGCCGACCGTGGAGGCGGGGCTCGCCGCGTCCGGCCGTACGCGGGCCGACTTCGCCGTGTCCCATCTGCTGCTGACCGCGACCGGTCGCACGGAGGAGGAGATGACCCGCGCGATCGACGGCACCCGTGCCCAGATCGCCTTCTACGGCAGCACACCCGCCTATCGCGGGGTGCTGGAGCTGCACGGCTGGGGCGAACTCGGCGACGAGCTGCACGCGTTGTCGACGTCCCGGCGCGAGGACAAGTGGGAGGCGATGAGCCGCCTCGTCGACGACGAGGTGCTGCACACCTTCGCGGTCGTGGCGGAACCGGAGCGGGTCGCGGGCGAGATCCGGCGCCGCTACGGGTCGCTGGTGGACCGGGTGTCCTTCTACACGGCGTACGAGATCGACGCCGAGGTGTGGGAGCCCATCGTGCAGGAGCTGCGCACTCCCGAGTGACGCTCGCCGAGCCGGTGGGGGGTGTCAGCCGAGCAGGTCCAGGACGGTGGTCATGGACCTGTTCTGCAGCAGATAGTCCTCGGCCTCCTGCAGGTGCACGCGCCACAGCTCCTCGGCGGCCTCAGTCCGGCGCGCGGCGACCAGTTCGACGAGCGCTCCGTGGGCGCGGAAGCCCCGGCGGTTGGCCCGTACGTTCTCGGGGGTACCGGCGTCGAGGTCGACGTGGGACCAGTTCGCCTGGTCGATGATGTTCCGGACCATGCCGTTGAGGACGCTCAGCGTCTCGTTGCCCGCCAGCTCGACGACGAGGGCGTGGAACTCCATGTGGGCGCGGATGAACGCCGAGGGGTCGTCCATGAGCCGCTCGGCCTCGGCGACGGCGGCCCGCAGCCGCTCGAGGTCCTCGTCCGTGCGCCGCTCGGCCAGCAGCCCGGCGCACGGCGCCTCGATGACCGTACGGGCGTCGTAGACGTCCTTGAGGGTGGTGCCCCGGTATTCGAGGACCACCCCGGCGTACCGGGCCGCGACCGTGCCTTCCGGGGTCTGCACGCGTGCCCCGCCCCGGGCGCCCCGGCGGACGCTGATCAGCGACTCCGACTCCAGGACCCGGAACGCCTCACGCAGCGTCGGCCGGGAGACGGCGAACTCCGCCATCAGCGCCGATTCGGCCGGCAGCGCCTCGCCCTCGGCCAGCTCTCCGCGCACGATCTTGCGGCGCAGCTGTGCCGCCACCAGCTCGGCCATCTTGGGGACGCGAACCTTGACACCGTTCACACCCCCGCCGGCACCGCCCTGCCGCCCCGTCGTACTCGTCACCGGGCCCACCTCCGTCCGACCCACAGGTGCGGGACACAGTCCGAGCACCGGGTAGACGGTTCACTCTACTAGATAACTGATTGAACTAGGTTACCGAGTTCGCGGCAATGAGATGTTCGGCCAGCGCGAGCAGCAGGTCGCGGCCGACCGCCCGCTGTCGCATGTCCCCCATCACCAAGGGGACTTCCGGGTCGAGGTCGAGCGCTTCCCGGATCTCCCGCTCGCTGCGCTCCTGGCGGCCGTGGAAGCAGTTGACGCCGATCACGAAGGGGATGCCGCGGCTCTCGAAGAAGTCGATGGACGCGAAGCTGGACTCCAGCCGCCGGGTGTCGGCGATGACCACCGCGCCGAGCGCGCCGTGCACGAGGTCGTTCCACATGAACCAGAAGCGCTCCTGGCCGGGCGTCCCGAAGAGGTAGACCACCAGTCGGGGGTTGACCATGATGCGGCCGAAGTCCATGGCCACCGTGGTGGTGGCCTTCCGCTCGACGCCCTCGACGTCGTCGACGCCCACGCTCGCGACGGTCAGGTACTCCTCGGTGCGCAGCGGCGCCACCTCGCTCACCGCCCCGACCAGGGTCGTCTTTCCCACCCCGAAGCCACCGGCCACAAGGATCTTGACCGCCGCGGGAGCCGAGCCGTCATAGGGTCGGCCCGCGGGGTCAGAGTCTACGAAGGCCATCCCTCACCGCCCGAAGAAGTGTCATGTCCATTGTGTTCCCTACCGCTACGGCGATCGGCGGGCGGGTCGTCGCCCTGCCCAGCGCCACCAGGTCGTCGATCAGGATCTTCGTCACCGCCACGGGCAGGTTCAGTTCCGCGGCGATCTCCGCCACCGCCGCGGGTGTGCGGCACTGCTGGAGGATCGAGCGGTGCTCGGGCTGCAGGCCGCGCAGACCGGCCCGGCCCGGTGCCGGTTCGACGGTCGTCACGAGGGTGATCAGGGTGAGGTCGTCGCGCGCGGGTGCCGTTCGGCCCTGGGTGATCGTGTAAGGCCTGACCGACAGCTCCTCCGCATCCCCTGCTTCGAGGCCGTCCATCCAGTGGCTCACTCACGTACACCGCGCTCGTCGGCGGGCGCCCCGAAGCGCGTCTCGGTGCTCATGCGCTGGCCCACCTGCTGCATCAGGGTGTGCATGGCCACGGCCATCAACTCGGCATCCACTTCCTGGGACGCCACGACAGCCAGATGAGTGCCACGGCCCGCGGCGGAGATGAACAGCCACAGGTCGGCCAGCTCGACGATCACCTGGTGCACCGAACCGCCGCCGAACAGCTGGCCGACCCCGCGGGCCAGGGACTGCTGCCCTGTGGCGATGGCGGCGAGGCGCTCGGCGTCGCCGCGGGCGATGGCGGCGGACTGGCTGACCACCAGCCCGTCGTCGGACAGCACGATGGCGTGGTGCGTTCCGGGAACCTGTTCGACCAGGCCGTCCAGCAACCAGTCGAGGTCCGGATGGGTGGCGGTCGTTCGCATTGTCATGGTCAGTCTTCCGTCGGGATGCGTCTACGCTGCGGCAGCACGTCGGTGGGTTCGTGGTCGGTCGGGGGAACGTCACGCCGGACCATCCGGGACTGGCGCTGGAAGGCGCCGATCGTCGCGCCGGAGCGGGTGGGTGCGGACCGCCGGGCCGATGTCCGCTCGTCGGTCGGCTGGGCACCCGGGCCGGCGTTCGGGTCCCGCAGTTCGTCGGCGAGACTGGCCAGGCGCACCCGTTTGGGCAGCGGTCGCACGTCCGGCGCGACCTCCACGCGCAGGGTGCCGTTCCCGTGTGGTGCGGCGACCGTCTGCGGCACGGGGTGCGGGCGCGGCGGCGGGGTCCACACATCGCTCAGGGGTGCCGCGGCTGCGGGCGATCCGACGCGGCCGGTCACCAGGGTGTCCACGTCCGCGGCCGTCCCGTGCTCCGCGCCGGGCCCGTCCGCGACGGCCGTCTCAGGGGGCGGCGGCCAGGCGGCGTCGGCCGCTTCGGGCGCCGGTCCGGTCGGTCCGGTCGGTCCTGCGGCCTCGACGACGAGTTCGTCGGGGATGAGTACGACGACCCGGGTGCCGCCGAACGAGGAGGGCCGCAGTTCCACCTGGAGGTCGAGGGCACGCGCCAGCCGGGCCACCACGTAGAGGCCGAGCCTGACGTCGTCCGCCCGGGACATGACGTCCATGCGGGGCGGCTCGGTCATCAGCCGGTTGGCCTCGTCGTACTGCTCGGGGTCCATGCCGACGCCGCGGTCCTCGATCTCCACCGCGAGACCGCGGCCGACCCGGGCGGCGTACACCTCCACGGGCGTCGGCGGCCGGGAGAAGCCCACCGCGTTCTCCATGAGTTCGGCCAGTACGTGGATCACCAGGCCGACCGCGCGCTCGGCCAGCCACACCCGGTCCTCGACGTCGATCTGGATCCGCCGGTAGTCCTGCACCTCGCTCTGCGCGGAGCGGAGCACGTCGAGCAGCAGGACGGGCTTGCGCCAGCGCCGCTGCGGCTGGCCACCGCCGAGGATCACCAGGTTCTCCTCGTAGCGCCGCAGCCGGGCGGTCAGATGGTCGAGGTCGAACAGGCCCTCAAGGACCTCGGGATCCTCGTGCCGGCGCTCCAGTTCGCTGAGCTTCTTCATCTGGAGTCCGATGAGCAGCTGGGTGCGCCGGGCGATGCGCTGGAGCAGCTTCTCGAAGCCGCGGAACTGCGAGACCTGAGCCATCGTCGTGTCCAGGGCGCTGTGGCGGGCGAGGTTCAACGCCTGGCCGAGCTGGCCCAGTTCGTCGTCGCCGTGCTGGATGGCGGGGAGTTCGGCGTCCAGGTCGACGACGTCTCCGCTGCGCAGGCGTTCGACCACGGCCGGCATACGGGTCTGCAGGTCCAGGGCGGCTGCACGCAGCGCGGAGATCCGGCGGCGCAGTGTCCGGGTGAGCAGCGCGCTGACCAGGACGACCAGAAGGACCGCCACCGCTCCCATGACGCTGGTGACGATCAACCGCCGTACCATCGCGTTCAGTTCCTTCTCGGTGGCCGCCGTCAGGGTCGCCGAGTAGGTGGCGTTGAGCTGTTGCAGCTGGGTGGTGACCGGCCCGACGCTGTCGCTCCACGTCGTACCGAGTCCCTTGGAGAACTTGCCGGTTCCGGTGCTGGACAGGACGTTCTGCTCAGCCTTCGTCTTCTGCTTCCACGCGCCGCCCGCCATCAACTTCCGGTAGAACGCGGCCTGGTCGTCCGGGACCAGGGGTACGACCTTGTTGTCGTAGACGAAGTGCTGGGAGCCGATCCACCCGGCCAGCTGCCCGCGTTCGGTGCCGGTGAGCCGTCCGGTGACCGTGCCGCGGGTGAAGAGCGCGTTCTCCCGCGAGATCATCTCCATGCCCCAGACCGAGTCGATGGCCGGCCGGGCGAGGTAGTCGATGTTGGGCAGACCCACGTGGCTCAGGGTGGTGAACACGTTCAACTGGCCGGAGATGAGGGCCGTGTAGCGGTCGAACGTCTGCTGCTGGGAGGCGGTCCGCTGGTCCACCGCCGCCCGGTAGTCGGAGAGTTTCCGCAGGTTCCTGCCCACCTGGACGACCTTGGCGCGGATGTCGTCCGGGGCGCTCCAGCCGCTGTCGGGCAGTTCCTGGACGGTCGTGACGTCGGCGTCGGTGCGGGCGCGCTGCGTGCGCAGCGCCTTCTGGTAGCCCGCGGGGTGGCCAACTCGGCGCCGCTGAGCCGTCGTTCCTCCTGGAGGTCGAAGAAGGCCGCCATGATGGGACGTGCCGCCGCGTTGGAGGCCGCGTTGCGGTCCTTCTGTCTCTGCCAGTCCGTGTAGAGCTGCGCGGAACTCGCCAGCCACAGGGCCACGAGGGTCACGCTGGGCACCAGAGCCAGGATGAGCAGGACGGTGCGGAGTGAGGGCTGTCGCCGGGCTCCGCTGCCCCTTGGGCCTTGGCCTTGTCTCTTCGACGCACGCGCGTGCACTGCCACTGAGGTCCCCAGCGATGCTCCAAGTGACAGGCCACTCCGATGGGCCCGCACGATGACGCGCCGATGCTACCGCTCGATACCGCTATCTAAATACACTTAGCTCACCCAGTTTTCACAAGAGTGAGTCAACCGCTTCGGTCAGCGCTCCGGCACGAAGTACGGCAACGTGATCGCGTTGGTCAAGGGCCGGAAGTCGACGCGCACCCGCATGCCGATGGCCACGGAGTGCGGATCGCCGGCGTCGACGTGGGAGAGCAGGGTGCCGCCGTCGTCGAGGTCGACCACGGCGAGCGCGAAGGGCCCGTCGAAGCCGGGACCGGGTGCGCGGTGCACCACGGTCACCGAGTACACGGTCCCGCGGCCCACGCTCGGCACGTAATGCCAGTTCGGCGCCATGCACCCGGGACAGGCGGGCTCGGGGACGAAGAAACGCAGCTCACAGCTCGGGCAGTAGGGGACGACCAGTTGGCCGCGTCGGGCCGCGTCCCAGAACGGTTCGGACAGTTCGGTGGGGACGGGTACGGGCCGGCTCATCGCGCTCTCCCCAGCAGGCTCATCTCGTAGTGCTGTGCGCCGGACCCGGCGTTCCCGACGACCGCGAGCTCGGCGCCCTCGACCTGGTGCACGGCGGTGCCGCGCAACTGCCGTACGGCCTCGACGACTTTGAGCGTCATCTGCTGCGTCCCGTTCCACGCGTACGACAGACAGCCCCCGTCGGGATTGACGGGATGCTTGCCGCCCACGGCGATGGCACCGCTGGCCGCCAGTGGTCCGCCCTCGCCCTCGCCGCACAGGCCGAGGGCCTCCAACTGCCGGATGATCTCGAAGGAGTTGGGGTCGTACAGGGAGAAGACGTCCACGTCGAGCGGGCCGACACCGGCCATGGCGTAGGCGCGGGTGGCGGCGTCCCGGCCGAGCTGACCGACTTCCCGGTGCAGGGCCGGGTTGGCGTACGCCGCCTGGTGGTACTCCATGCCACCGCCGAGGACGGCGACGGGCACATGCGGCAGGTCGCGGGCCCTTTCGGCGGTGGTGACCACCATGGCTGCGCCGCCTTCGCCGACGATGCAGCAGTCCAGCAGGTGGAAGGGCGTGGCCACCATCCGGGAGGCCAGCACGTCGTCGGCGGTGTACGGGCCGCGGCCGTACATCATCGCCTCCGGGTTGGTCGTGCCGTTGTTGCGAATCGTGGCGGCCACTTCGGCGAGTTGCCGGGAGGTCGTGCCGTACTCGTGCATGTGCCGTGCCGCGACCAGCGCGAACTGGGCGACGACATAGCTGCCCCACACGTCGGCGAACTCCAGCGGCACGCCCGCCCCGACGGGACCGGCTCCGCGCGAGACGAGCTTGCAGCCGCCGACGACGACGGTGTCCGCGTATCCGGCGCTGATGGCGGCGGCCGCCTTCAGCAGGCCTCGCGAGCCGGCGTTGTCGAGCATCGAGTCGCTGGTCCAGCGCAGGTCCCGGCCGAGCATCCGCGCCCAGGAGCTGCCCTCGCCGGGTACGCCGCCGGGGCCTGGCCAGTCGACCTGGGCGCCGTCGACGTCGGCCGGGGTGAGTCCGGCGTCCGCGATCGCGCCGCGTACCGCTTCGAGGGCGAGGTCCATGGCGTCGCGGTCGGGAAGCTTCAGCGCCTGTTCGGTGGCGTGCACACCGACGACGACGGGTTGGCGGGGGTTCACCGGGTCACCGCCCCGCGCCGAGCTGTTCGCCGCCGGGATAGCCGCCCCCGCCGAAGCGCTCGTCGAGCGTCTCGTAGTCCTTGGCGTAGTCCTTGGTGCGCGGCAGTGCGTCGACGAACTCGACCGTCTTCGGCTTCTTGTACGAGGCGATCCGCGCCCGGCAGTGCTCGATGACGTCCTCCGCCGTGACCGGCTCGGCGCCCGGCTGGAGCACCACCACGGCCTTGACGTCCTGCGCCCAGCGCTCGTTGGGCACGCCGATCACGGCGGCCTCCTTCACCGCGGGGTGGGACTCGATGCAGTTCTCCACCTCGGCCGGGAAGATGTTCTCGGCAGCCGACTTGAGCATCCGGGTCGTCGTCCCGAGGAAGCTGATCGTGCCGTCGGCCTCGCGCCGGCCGAGGTCGGTGGTGTGCCACCAGCCGAAGCGGAAGCGTTCCTCGTTGATCTCGGGCCGGTTCCAGTAGCCGAGGTGCACGAGGTCGCCGCGGACACAGATCTCGCCGGCCTCGCCGACCGCGCACTCGTTGCCGGTGCCGTCCAGGACGCGTACGGCGGTGAAGGGGCCGGGGCGGCCCGCGTTGCCGGTGCCGGTGCCGCCGTAGGCGCCGGTCACCGCGAAGCCGGTCACCTCGGTCTGCCCGTAACCGCGGCCCATGCCGCCGCCGTTGCGGGTGAAGCGGCTCTCGTCGGTGGGGACGGTACCCTGCCACAGCTGCGCGGCGACGCTCGCGCGCAGGTGGGACAGGTCGTGCCCGGCCTCGCGGTTCAGCGCGACGAGCTGCGCGATGGTCGGGGGCATCAGGTAGGCGTGCGTGCACTGCTCGCCCGCCAGCAGCGGGAGCAGTTCCTCGGCGACCACGCGGCGGACGACCACGTTCTTGCCGCCGTGCACGAAGGCCGGGACACCCCAGAACTGGTAGTTGCCGATATGGAACATGGGCCCGGCGCCGAGGAACGACGTCTCCGTGCCGATGTCCCCCATCCAGGCGGCGCTCGCGCCCATGGCGAGCAGGTTGCGGTGCGAGAGCATCGAGCCGGACTGCCTCCCGGAGATCGCCGCGGTGTAGATGACCAGCAGGGCGGCGTCGGGGTCGACGTCGGCGACGGGGTCCTCGGGTGAGCCGGAGGACAGGAAGGACTCGTAGGAGTCGGCGCCCTCGGTGTCGTGCTGCAGCCACAACGCACGGTGGTCGCTGCCGAGTTCAGCCCGCGCCTTGGCGACCGTGCCGCCGATCTCCTCGTCCTGCCAGACGACGACCTTGGGGTCGAAGTCCTCGACGGCGAAGGCCATCTCGGGGGCGGCCCAGCGCCAGTAGCCGGGGCAGACCATGGCGCCCACCTTCGCGGCGGCGCCGAGCAGCTCCCAGATCCGGAAGGAGTTCTGGCCCAGCCACAGGATGCGGTCGCCGGAGCCGACGCCCGCGTCCGTGAGGGCGCCTGCGAGTCGGTTGGTGCGCTCGTCCAGCTGGGGCCAGGTCAGCCGGACATCGCCGTCGACGAGGGCGACCTTGTCGGGGAAGGACCTTCGGTGCTCACGGATGATGTCGCCGAACGTCAGGCGGCGGGCGGGATTCACAAGAATGCTCCCCATGGTCGGTCAGACGCGGCCGATGCCGACGCCCTTCACGTTGATGAACTCGTCCAGACCGGCCTTGCCGCCTTCCCGCCCGAACCCGCTCATGCCGACGCCGCCGAAGGGTGTGGCGGGCGAAGTGATCGGATTCGGGCCGGGGTTGACGTAGACCGTCCCGGCCTTCAGGCGCGGCACAAGGCGGTTGACGCGCGTGATGTCACGGGACTGGATGTAGGCGGACAGGCCGTACTCGCTGTCGTTGGCCAGGGCGACGGCCTGGTCCTCGGTGTCGAACGGGGTGATGGCCAGGACCGGGCCGAAGACCTCCTGCTGGGCGAGGTCGCTGCGGTTGTCCACGTCGGCGAAGACGGTCGGGGTCACGAAGTAGCCGTCGGATTCGATCCGTTCGCCGCCGTACACGAGCCGGCCGGCACCGTCCTCGATCGCCTTGGCGACCATGCCCTGGACGCGGTCGCGGGCGGCTTCGTTGATGAGCGGGCCGATGTACGTCGTCGGGTCGAGCGGGTCACCGACCGGCAGGTGGGCGACCACCCCGGTGACCCGGGCGATGACCTCCTCGTAGATGGAGCGCTCCACCAGCAGCCGGGTGGGCAGTGCGCAGCCCTGGCCGGTGTTGCTCATGGCGAAGGCGGCGCAGTACGGGACGACGGAGTCGAGGTCGGTGTCGGCGAAGAGCAGGTTGGCGGACTTGCCGCCCAGTTCGAACACGACCGGCTTGAGGCTGAGGGCCGCGTCGGCCATGATGCGGCGCGCGGTGGCGGGACCGCCGGTGAAGGAGATCTTGTCGACGCCGGGGTGGGTCACCAGGGCCGATCCCGCGTCGCCGAGCCCGGTGACGACGTTGACGACGCCCTCGGGGATGCCCGCCTCGCGGGCCAGGTCGGCGAAGAGCAGCGCGGAGAACGGCGTGGACTCGGCTGGTTTGATGACCACGGTGTTGCCGGCGGCGAGCGACGGCGGGACCTTCATGGCCAGCGACAGCGCGGGCGAGTTCCAGGTGATGATGTGGCCGATGACGCCGTACGGCTCGGCGATGGTGTACTCGACGTTCTCGTGCGGGCTGTAGGCCGCGCCTACCATGCCCTCGATCTTGTCGGCCCAGCCCGCGTAGTACTCGGTCCACTCGGCGACGTGCGGTCCGACGTTCTCCGCCCAGCCGCCGATGCACACCCCGTTCTCCAGCGGGCAGATCGCCGCGAAGTCGGGGATGTGGTCGCGCAGCAGTCCGGCGAAGCGGGTCAGCAGCCGGCGGCGCTCGGCGGGGCGCATGGTGCCCCACACCTCGAAGGCCTGACGGGCGGCGGCCACGGCCTGGTCCACCTCGGTGGGCCCGGCGAGCGGGATGAGCGCCTGGACGAGGCCGGTCGCCGGGTTGCGGTGCTCGTAGAGTCCGCCGCTGGTGTCGGTGACGTCCTTGCCGCCGATGACCAGACGCGGCTGCGGCAGGTCGTGCTCCGCTCTGTCCTGGTGAAGCTGCACATCGACCGTGACCACGGGTACCTCCTAGAGACCGCGCAACACTGCGCACATCCAGGCTAAATAGCTAACCTATTTAGCCAAGGTAGTCAATAAGTTCAGAACACTCCGGGCCGCGGACCACAACTCCGGCCGCGGACTACAGGCCCAGCGACCGCCCGATGATCTCCAGCATGATCTCCGAGGTCCCGCCGAAGACCCGCTGTACCCGGCTGTCCCGCCAGATGCGCGCGATCTCGTACTCGTTGACGTAGCCGTAGCCGCCGAAGAGCTGCATGCAGCGGTCGATGACCTGCCAGCCGGTCTCGGAGGTCCAGTACTTGGCGGCGGCGGCCTCGTCGGCCGTCAGCTCGCCCTGGAACAGGGCCATGATGCAGCCGTCCACGTACACCCGGGCGGCGTTCAGCGTGGCCCTGATGTCGGCGAGCGCGAACCGGTTGGCCTGGAACTCCCCGATGGGCTGCCCGAAGGCGGTGCGGGTCTTGGCGTAGTCCAGCGCCAGCGTGTAGGCCCGCTCTGCGGCGGCCAGCGAGGAGACGGCGATGGCGAGCCGTTCCGTGGGGAGGTTGCCCATCATGTGGTAGAAACCGCGGCCCTCCTCTCCGATGAGGTTCTCGGCCGGGACCCGGACCTCGTGGAAGAAGAGCTCGGCGGTGTCCTGGGCCTTCATGCCGACCTTGTCGAGCTTGCGTCCCCGCTCGAAGCCCTCGGCTCCGCGCTCGACGACGATCAGGCTGATGCCCTTGTGGCCGGCCTCCGGGTCGGTCTTGCAGGCGACGATGACCAGGTCGGCCAGGATGCCGTTGGTGATGAAGGTCTTGGAGCCGTCGATCACCCACTCGTCGCCGTCCCGGCGGGCCGTGGTGCGGATGGCCTTGAGGTCGGACCCGGCGGACGGCTCCGACAGGGCGAGCGCGCAGATTGTCTCCCCACTGATCACCCCGGGCAGCCAGCGGGCCTTCTGCTCCGAGGTGGTGAGGTTCATCAGGTAGGGCGGGAGCACGTCGTTCTGCAGCCCCAGTCCGATGCCGACCGTGCTGGTGGCCGCCATCTCCTCCGCCATGATGGCGTTGTAGCGGAAGTCCCGGATGCCCTGGCCGCCGTACTCCTCCGGGAACTGCCAGCCGATGAGTCCGGCCTTGCCCGCCGCCGCCCACGCGGCCCGGCTCACCTGCCCGTCACGCTCCCACTGCTCGGCGTACGGGGCGCATTCACGCAGGTAGAAGGTGCGGGCGGTCTCGCGGAACAGCTCGTGTTCCTCGGCGAAGATCGTTCGGCGCATGCTCGGCTCCACTCACGCATCTCGCTTATTTAGCTGAAGTAGTTATACGATAGCGCTGTATCGGGACCTAGGCGAGGGAGGGCGCGTGAGCGTACGGGACAAGGTGGCACTCGTCACCGGAGCGGGACGCGGTATCGGCGAGGCGATCGCCGACCGGCTCGCCGCCCAGGGGGCCGCGGTCGCCGTCTGCGACCTGGACGCGGAGGCCGCCACCAAGGTCGCGGGCCGGCTCGTCGAGCGGTACGGAGTGCGGGCGACGGGGGTCGGCGTGGACATCTCCGACAGCGCGGCCGTGCACGCGGCCGTGGAGCGGGTGACCGTCGACCTCGGTCCGGTGGACATCCTGGTCAACAACGCGGCCGTCGACGTCATCGGCCGCTTCGTCGACAGCACCGAGGACACCTGGAACCGGATCATCGACGTCAATCTGCGCGGCACCATCACGGTGACCCGGGTGGTGCTCGACTCGATGATCGAAAGCGGTGGCGGCCGGATCGTGCACATCGCCTCGGACGCCGGCCGCGTCGGCTCGTCCGGCGAGGTGGTGTACTCCGCGACGAAGGGCGGCGTCATCGCCTTCGGCAAGGCACTGGCCCGCGAGGTCGCCCGGCACGGCATCACCGTCAACAGCGTCTGCCCGGGACCGACCGAGACCGCGCTGCTCGGACAGGTCGCCGACTACAGCCAGAAGATGTACGACGCCACGGTGCGGGCCATCCCGCTGCGCCGCGTCGCCCAGCCCGCCGAGATCGCCGGTGTGGTGGCCTTCCTCGCGTCCGACGACGCCGCCTACATGACCGGGCAGACGCTCTCGGTCAGCGGCGGACTGACGATGGTCTGAGGTGAGCACCGTGCTGCGTGTCGAACTCCGCGACCGGATCGCCGTATTGACCCTCGACCGGCCGGGGCAGCTCAACGCCATCGGCACCGAGACCGTCGACCGGCTGACACAGGCCCTCGCCGACCTCCGCGACAACGACGACGTACGCGCCCTGGTCGTCACCGGTGCGGGACGGGCCTTCTCGGCCGGTGCCGACCTCGGTGAGATCGAGTCGTTCACGGCACCCGGGCAGTTCCGTGCCTTCGTGGGGCGCCTGACCGAGGCGTTCGCGCTCCTGGAGAACTTCCCCAAGCCGTCGGTCGCGGCCGTCCACGGGTTCGCCTTCGGCGGCGGTCTGGAGCTGGCCCTCGCCTGCGATCTGCGGGTGGCCGAGCGCGGCGCCCGGCTGGGCCTGCCCGAGATGAAGCTCGGCGTGCTGCCGGGCGCGGGCGGCACCCAGCGGCTGCCCCGCCTCCTGCCGCCGGCTATCGCCAAGCAGATGATCCTCACCGGCGAGCCGATCGACGCGGAGCGGGCCCACGCGCTCGGGCTCGTCAACGAACTCGCCGAGCCCGGCGGTGCGCTCAAGACCGCCGAAGCCCTGGCCGCGAAGCTGACCGCCGGGGCCCCGCTCGCGCTCGCGGCGGGCAAACGGCTCGTCGACTACGGCCTCGGCATGGACCTGGAGGCGGCGATCGCGTACGAGCGCGAGACCGTCGCGGTGCTGTTCTCCACCGAGGACCGGGCCGAGGGGCTCAAAGCCTTCCGGGAACGCCGACCGGGCGACTTCCGCGGCGTGTAGCAGGCGTACAGCAGGCGTACAAGCGCCCGATGATCTGGAGGTGGGCCCGTGCGGCCACTGGAGGGCTATTCCGTGGTCGAGCTGGGCATGTGGGTGGCGGCACCGGCCGCGGCCACCATGCTCGCCGACTGGGGCGCGGACGTGGTGAAGGTGGAGGCGCCGACCGGCGACCCCAACCGGTACACGCTCAAGCATGTCGGCCAGGACATCGACAGCGCTCCTCCGTTCGAGACCGACAACCGCGGCAAGCGCGGAATCGTCCTCGACCTGCGCTCCGAGGACGGCAAGGACGTACTGGAGCGGCTGTTGGAGCGAGCCGACGTATTCGTCACCAACCTGCGCCCTGGTGCTCTGGAGCGGCTGGGTCTCGGACCCGACGAGCTGCGGGCTCGCCACCCCCGCCTGGTCGTCGGCACGTTGACGGGCTACGGCTGGACAGGCGCCGAGCGCGACCGCGCGGGGTACGACGTCTCAGCGTTCTGGGCCCGGCCCGGCATCGCGGCCATGCTCAACCCCGCCGGGGAGCCGCCGCCCGGCATCCGGCCCGGCCTCGGCGACCGTACGGCCGCGGCCAACCTGGTCGCCGGGGTGCTGGCCGCGCTGCTGCGGCGCGAACGCACCGGCGAGGGCGGGGTGGTGGACGTGTCCCTGCTGCGGTCCGGGACGTACGCCAACGGAAACGACCTCGCGCTGCAGAACTTCTTCGGCAAGCGCGGCCGTACCCGCCACCGCACCGAGCACGAGTCACCGCTCTACAACTCCTACCGGGCCGCCGACGACCGCTGGTTCTGGCTGGTCGGCCTGGAGGGCAACCGGCACTGGCCCGGGGTCGTCAAGGCACTCGGCCGCGAGGACCTCGCGACGGACGAGCGCTTCGCGACCGGCAAGGCCCGGCGCGGCCACGTACGCGAACTGATCGCCGCGTTCGACGAGGAGTTCGCGAAGCGGCCGCTGGAGGAGTGGGCCGAGCGCTTCGACGCCGAGGGCGTGTGGTGGGCGCCCGTGCAGACCCTGGCGGAGGTGGCGGCCGATCCGCAGGCGGAGGCGGTAGGTGCCTTCGTCGAGCAACCCGGCATGGGTGAGGCGCCGCCCCTGCGCACGGTGGCGACTCCGGTCGCCTTCTGGGGCGTCGACGAGAAGCCGCGCGGCGGCGCTCCGACACTCGGCGAGCACACCGACGAAGTGCTCCGCGAACTCAACTGAACTCATCTATCTGGAGGTACGGCGTGGGCATCCTCGACGACAAGGTCGCCATCGTCACCGGCGGCGGCAGAGGGCTTGGCCGGGCGCACTGCCTGGCGCTCGCCGAAGCCGGCGCGACCGTGGTGGTGAACGACCTCGGCTCGGGCATACACGGCGAGCAGACCGGCGACTCCCCCGCCGACGAGGTCGTCGCCGAGATCACCAAGCTCGGCGGCCGAGCGCTCGCCAACCACTCCTCGGTGACCGACTGGGCGGCGACCGAGACCATGGTCGCGGACACCGTCGCGGAGTTCGGCCGCCTCGACATCGTGGTGAACAACGCGGGGATCGTGCGCGACCGCATGCTGTTCTCGATGACGGAGGCCGAGTTCGACACCGTCATCGCGGTGCACCTGAAGGGCACCTTCGCCCTCACCCGGCACGCCTGCGCGTACTGGCGTGAGGCGTCGAAGCGGGGCGAGCGGGTGACCGGCCGCGTGATCAACACGACGTCCGGGACCGGCTTGTTCGGCAACCAGGGCCAGTCCAACTACGGCGCCGCCAAGGCCGGGATCGCGGGCCTCACCGTCCTGACCGCTCTGGAGATGCGCCGCTACGGCGTGACCGCGAACGCCATCTCGCCGATCGCGGCCACCCGGATGACGGACGGGCTGGCCGTCGGCGAGTCCCTCCAGGCCGTCGAGGGCTTCGACCCGCGCGATCCCGCCAACGCCTCCGGTGTCGTCGTCTACCTGGCCTCCGACAGCGCGGCCTGGCTGACCGGCCAGGTCCTGCGCATCGAGGGCAACCGCCTCAACCGCCTGCAGGGCTGGACGGTCGCCGGCGTCCACCCCAGCCACTCCGGCCAGGCCCTCACCTACGACGAACTCGTCGACGCCGTACCGCAGTTGTATGGTGCTGTTCCCGCGGGCCGGGCGACGGGCGTCGGCCAGTGAAGAGCCACGACGCCGCCGCCCTCGTGCTGCGCGCGACCCTCGGCCCGATGCTCTTCGCGCACGGCTGGAACAAGGTTGCCGGACCGGGTGGGCTCAAGGGGACGACGGGCTGGTTCGAGGCACTGGGCCTCAAGCCTGCCGAGGTGCACGCCCGGATGGCGGCGGGCACCGAGATGGCCGCGGGCGTCGGTATCGCGCTCGGGGCGGCCAACCCGCTCCCCGCCGCGGTGGCCGTCGGCCTGATGACCGTGGCGGCCCGCACCGACCACCGCGGCAAGGGCTTCTTCGTCTTCAAGGGCGGCTGGGAGTACGCCGGTGTCGTGGGCGGCGCGGCCGTCGCACTGGCCGCGCTGGGCAACGGCCGGTACTCGCTCGACGGCCTGCTGCGCCGACAGGACGCGGGCGCCCGGCACGCCTTGCTGGCAGCCGGGGTCGGCACGGTGAGCGCGGCGGCGCTGCTCGCGCTGTGCTACCGGCCCGAGAAGAAGTCCGACGCGACAGATCAAACAGATCAATGAGACCGATGAGGGCAACAAGGGAGAGTCGACATGGACGCGGCTGACTTCAGCGCGGTGCTGTCCGAGGTCCGGCGTTTCGTCCGGGACCGCGTCGTGCCGCTCGAGGCGGAGATCGACGAGAAGGACGAGATGCCCGCGGACATCCGCGAGGCGGCCAAGAAGATGGGCCTGTTCGGCTTCGCGCTGCCCGAGGAGTACGGCGGGCTGGGGCTGTCGATGTACGAGGAGGCCCAGTTGATGTTCGAGCTGGGCTACACGACCCCGTCCCTGCGCTCGATGTTCGGCACGAACAACGGCATCGCGGGTCATGTCCTCATGGTCGGCGGTACGGAGGAGCAGAAGGCGCACTGGCTGCCGAGGATCGCCTCGGGTGACGTGCTGGCGTCGTTCGCGCTCACCGAGCCCGACGCGGGTTCCGACCCCTCGACGCTCACCACGAAGGCACACGGCGACGGCGACGAGTGGGTGATCAACGGCGCCAAGCGCTACATCACCAACGCCCCCCTCGCCGACGTCTTCATGGTCTTCGCCCGCACCGACCCCGACGCCCCGCGCACCCGCGGCATCTCCACCTTCCTGGTCCCGGCCGGCACCCCGGGGCTCACCGTGGCTCCCAAGGACCACAAGATGGGTCAGTTCGGCGCCTGGACCGCGGATGTGTTCTTCGACGACGTACGAGTCCCCGCATCCGCCCTCGTCGGCGGGGACGCCGGTCTCAACCGGGGCTTCTCCACCGCGATGGGCTGCATCGCCCACGGCCGCGTGCACATCTCCGCCCTGATGGTCGGCATGGCCGAGCGCCTGGTCGACGAGTCGGTCGCCTACGCGAGCACCCGCAAGCAGTCCGGGAAGCTCATCGGCTCCTTCCAGCTCGTCCAGGGCCTGATCGCCGACTCGCAGACCGACTACTACGCCGGACGCGCCACCGTCCTGGAGGCCGCTCGCGGCTTCGACGCCGGCACGGACACCAAGGTCGGCCCGTCCTGCACGAAGTACTTCGCCAGCGAGATGGTGTGGCGGGTCGCGGACCGCGCCGTGCAGATCCACGGCGGCGCCGGCTACATGCGCGGGGTCGCCGTCGAGCGCTTCTACCGCGACGCCCGGCTGTTCCGCATCTACGAGGGCACCAGCCAGGTCCAGCAGGTCATCATCGCGAAGGCACTGCTGGGCGATGCAGCGCGCGGCTGAAAAAGCCACATAGGTGAAGGCCCCGGTTCCCCGGGGCCTTCACCTATGTCGCGTCCGTCAGATCCCGAGCCGGTCCAGCAGCCGCTCGTGGTACACCGCCGGACCGCCGAACAGCAGCTGTGAGGACTTGGCCCGGCGGAAGTACAGGTGGGCCGGGTGTTCCCAGGTGAAGCCGATGCCGCCGTGGACCTGGATGTTTTCCATGGCGGCGGACATGTACGCCCGTGAGCAGCACGCGTGGGCCACGGCCGCGGCGACCGGGAACTCGTCCGAGCCCTCGTCGGCGAGCAGCGCGGCCTCCCGGCTCGCCGCCTCCGCCAACTCCACCTGGACGAGCATGTCGGCGCACTTGTGCTTGACCGCCTGGAAGGAGCCGATCGGCCGGCCGAACTGATGACGGACGCGGGCGTAGTCCGCACTCGTCTCCAGGCACCGGCGCGCCCCGCCCGACTGCTCGGCGGCCAGCCCGACGGAGGCGATGTCGAGGACCCTGGCCATGATGCGCCCGCCCGCCCCCTGCGTCCCGACGAGTGTCGCGGGAACGGCGTCGAACGTCATCCGGGCCATCGCCCGGGTGGCGTCCAGCGTCTCCATCGGTTCCGCCGCGAGTCCCACCGCGCCCCGCTCCACAGCGAACAGGGTGGGACCGGCGACGGTACGGGCGATCACGAGGATCAGGTCGGCCGTCGTACCGTCGATGACGAAGGACTTGCGGCCGCGTACCGTCCAGCCGCCGTTGTCGCCGTCCGGGACCGCGCGCGCCGAGACCATGGCGGGGTCCCAGGAGCCGTGGTCCTCGGCGACGGCGAGGGTGGCCGTGGTCCGTCCGGCCGCGATGCCGGGGAGGAAGCGTGAACAGGCGTTCCTGTCCCCCGAGGCCAGCAGGGCCTGGGACGCCAGGAGGACGGTGGCGAAGAAGGGGGCGCAGAACAGCGCTCGGCCCATCTCCTCCAGCACGACGCCGAGTTCGACGAGGCCGAAGCCGTCGCCGCCGTACTCCTCCGGGATCGCGAGGCCGGGCAGGCGCAGTTGGTCGGCCGCCTGGGACCACACCGCCGGGTCGAAGCGCGGCTCGCTCTCCATGAGCTTGCGTACGGCCTCCTCGGGCGACTTGGCGTCCATGAACTCCCGTACGGACGCCCGCAGTTCCCGCAGTTCGCTCTCGTCGGCGGTCACGGCCGTACCTCCTTGGCAGCGGCGGTCACCGGTTCCTTGGGCAGGCCGAGGACGCGTTCCGCGAGGATGTTCTTCATGATCTCCTCGGTGCCGCCGAGGATGCGCAACGCCGGGGTGGCCAGGAGCAGTTCGGTCCAGGCGTACGTGCCCCACTGGCCGGTGTCGGCGATGATCCGGGGGCCGAGCACGTCGGACACGAAGTGCGCGGCCCGGGTCAGGTTCTGGCCGTACATGAGCTTGGAGACGGACATCTCCGGGCCCGGTGCGACCCCGCCGCGCAGTTTGCGCAGGGCGCGGGCGTTGAGGTGCTCGGTGGCCAGGACGTCCACCAGGAGTTCCGCGAGACGGGCGCGCAGGGCGCGGTCGTCCCAGGTCCAGGTGGCGCGCATGAGCGCCGAGAGGTGGTCCGGGGACAGGGCGGCGCCCACCGGGCCGACCCCTTCGCTGCCGACGGTCGCGCGCTCGTTCATCAGGGTGGTCAGGGCGACGGTCCAGCCGCCGTCGACCTCGCCCAGGCGGTGGTCGTCCGGGATGCGGACATCGGTGAGGAAGACCTCGTTGAAGTCCGCGCCGCCGGTCATCTGCCGCAGCGGCCGCACCTCGACACCCGGGGTGTCCATGGGGACCAGGAAGGCGGTGATGCCGCGGTGCTTGGAAGCGTCCGGGTTCGTGCGGGTCAGGGCCAGGCCGATCTGGCTGTGCTGGGCGACCGACGTCCACACCTTCTGGCCGTTCAGCACCCAGCTGTCGCCCTCGCGGACGGCCCGGGTCGCCACGCTCGCCAGGTCGGATCCCGCGCCGGGCTCGCTGAACAGCTGGCAGGCGATGGCGTCCCCGCGGTACATCGCCGGCAGCCAGCGGTCCTTGATGTGGGGCTGGGCGTGCGCCAGGATCGTCGGCCCGATCATGCCCAGGCCGATCACACTGAGCACCCCGGTGTCGGCGACGTCGTACTCCGACTCGACGGCGTCGTAGAGCAGGTCGTGGACGGGGGTCAGGCCCCGGCCGCCGTACTCCACCGGTCCGGTGATCCAGCCGAAGCCGTTCTCGTAGCGGATCCGCTGCCACTCCCGGGCGCACTGCACGAACTCCCGTTCCTCGTCGGGCGGGAGGCTGCTGAAGTACGCCATCGAGTCGTCGCCCTCGCCCCAGGTGACGGCGGTGCGGTCGGGGGCCTTCGCCACGTGCGCGTCGAGGAAGCGGCGTGCCTCGGCGGCGAAGTCCTGCATGTCGTCGGATTCCATCGCGTTCGCTCCGCGGTCGGGGAGAGGTTCAGAGGGAGGGGGTTCAGGTCGAGAGGATCGTCACCGCCGACGCGCCGGGCGCGCCGTACAGGTGGGTGTAGCCGACGCGGGGCGTTCCCGGGATCTGGCGGGCGCCCGCCGAACCGCGCAGCTGGAGGACGATCTCGTGGATCTGGCGCAGCCCGGACGCGCCGATCGGTTCCCCGTTGCCGAGCAGTCCGCCGTCGGTGTTGACCGGGAGCCGGCCGCCGATCTCCGTGGCGCCCTCGGCGACGAGGCGTTCCTGCTCGCCGTCCTTGCAGAGGCCGTTCTCCGCCATGTGGATGATCTCCGACCCGGCGTCGGTGTCCTGGAGCTGGGCGACGTCGACGTCCTCGGGACCGATGCCCGCGCTTTCGTACGCGGCCCGGGAGGCGTCCACGCTCGGGCTGTCCACGGGCTCCCCGACCGGGAAGGACGGGCTCTGCACCTCGAACGCGCCGAGCCTGCGGCTGCGCAGGGCGGTGGAGCGGACCCGTACCGGCTTCCCCGTGTACTTGTGGGCCTGGTCCGCCCGGCACATCACGATCGCCGCGGCGCCCTCGTTCGGGCCGCAGTACATGAACTGGCGCAGCGGGTAGTTGAGGACCGGGGAGGCGAGGATCTCCTCGGGCGAGAGGGGCGTACGGCGCCAGGCCTTCTCGTTGCCGGCCGCGTTGCGGAAGTTCTTCGACGCGACGCGGGCGAGCGTCTCGTGGGAGATGCCGTGCTCGTGCATATAGCGGTTGATCTTCATGCCGAAGAAGTGCGTGGTGAGGAAGAGCCCCGTCTGTCCGTACCAGGAGGGGATGCCGGCCACCGACGGGTCGGCGGCGAACGCGCCGCGCGGGTGCTTGTCCAGGCCGATCGCGATGGTCAGGTCGTGCTCGCCGGTCTCGATGGCGCGGGCGGCCAGCGCCACCGCCGTACCGGCGGTGGCGCAGCCGTTGAAGACACCGCGCAGGGGTACGCCGGTCAGGCCGAGCCGGCCGACGATCGCGTCCGGGTTGGCGACCTCGTAGCTGCCGATGTAACCGCCCTGGATCTGCGGCCAGGTCACTCCCGCGTCGGTGAGCGCCAGCCGTACGGCGTCGGCGCCCATGTCCAGCGCCGGCTTGCCGGCGAACCGGCCGAAGGGGTGCAGGCCCACCCCGATGATGACGGCCTCGGTCATGACGCCTCCTGTTCGGCATGGGTGGACTCTTCGACCGGGGCGAACGCGAAGGTGACGACCTCGGTGCCGTCGTCCTCCACGGTGTAGGGCACGAGCGTCAGCCGCATGGTCTGCCCGATCCGCAGCTTCTCCGGGTCGGGTTCGGTGAGCCTGGCCTCGACCAGCAGCTCGCCGGGGAGCTCGATGTATCCGACCGCGTACGGCTCGAAGGCCTCGGGGCCGTCGTACGGCGGGGACGGCGGGCGGAAGTCCTGGGTCGTGTACGTCCACAGCGTGCCGCGGTCCGCCAGGAGCCGTTCCTTCGACTCCTCGCTCGTGCACCGGACACAGGTAACGGCCGACGGGAAGCTCACCAGGCCGCACACCCGGCACTCGGAGCCGATCAGCCGGAGGGGCGCGGCGGCTGGCGGCCAGGTGAACAGGCCCTCGGCGACCGGGCGTTGGGTCGTCGCCATCTCAGACCCCGTTCCGGTTGCCCAGGGCGTCGGCGTTCGGAGCCGCCTTGGCCACCAGGTTCGGGACGACGGAGGACAGCTCCTCCGGCGTCCAGCGGGTCTCGGCACCCGCGGTGGGGCCGTTGGCCCAGCCCTCCAGCACGGTGATCCGGTTGCCGACGACGCCGAACACCCGGCCGGTGACCTCGCGCGAGGCGGCCGAGCCCAGCCACACCACCAGCGGCGAGATGGCCTCCGGGGTCAGGTCCTGACGCTCGGCGGCCTTTTTCATCATCTCGATGTCCTCGGTAAGCCGGGTCAGCGCGGTGGGCGCGATGGCGTTCACCGTCACGCCGTAGCGGGCGAGTTCGGCGGCGGCGATGATCGTGAGGCTCGCGATGCCGGCCTTCGCTGAGCCGTAGTTGGACTGGCCGGGGTTGCCGAAGATGCCGGACGGGGACGTCGTGTTGATCACCCGGGCGTCGTTGCCGTGACCGGACTTGGCGCGCTCGCGCCAGTGCGCGGCCGCGTGGTGCAGGGTGGCGAAGCTGCCCTTGAGGTGGACGGCGATCACACTGTCCCAGTCCCGCTCGGTCATCGACACGATCATCCGGTCGCGCAGGATGCCGGCGTTGTTGACCAGCACGTCCAGGCCGCCGTAGGTGTCCACGGCCTGTTGGACGAGCCGGCCGGCGCCCTCCCAGGTGGAGATGTCGTCCGTGTTGGCCACCGCCTCGCCGCCGGCCGCGACGATCTCGTCGACCACGCTCTGGGCGGGCCCGGCCGAGCCGCCCCCGCCGTCCCGTCCGCCGCCCAGGTCGTTGACGACGACCTTGGCCCCGTGTGCGGCGAACGCCAGGGCGTGTGCCCGGCCGATCCCGTTGCCGGCGCCGGTGACGACCGCGATCCGGCCTTCGACCACTCCTTCAGACATGCTCAATTCCTCCATCGGATAGGTCAGTTGGCCTCGGCGAGCAGGACTCGCGGGTTGTCGTTGCCGCAGCCGCACCGGCCCGCGACGACGCGTCCGGTGATGCCGAGCGGTGTCTCGGGCAGGGACGAGGTGCGCCCTTCCGCCGCCGCCACGGTCAGCTGTCCGTCCCGCTCGCCGAACCGCCATTCGGCGGCGTTGACATGTGCGCCGCTGCGCTCGGGGCACTCCAGCGCGAGAGCCGGTCCCACCGCAGAGATCACGGAGGCGGTCACCCCCACTGCCCGCAGGACCGGTACGGCGGTGGGCCGGGCCAGCACCACGGGCGTGGAGCGGAACATCTCGCCGATGTCGGTCGTGCCGGCGAGCCCCTCCAGCGTCTGGGCCGACAGGCCGATGACCGCGTGCGGGGTCAGTTCGCGGTGGAAGACCGCGGTGCGGCGGTGGTCCCAGCCCATCGCCTCGGCGATGCCGTACGGCACCTTCAGCGTGCGCAGGGCGCCGATCACCGCGCGTCCCCAGAAGCCCTCGAAGCCGGAGGCGGTCAGCAGGGCCCGCTGGCCGGCGGCGAGGCCGTGCTCCCTCAGCCGTGCGGTGGCCCACTCGGTGTCGCGGGCGAGTTCCGCCCAGGTCAGCTCCAGGTCCCGGACGCCGTCGGCGGTGGGGAAGCGCATGAGGTAGGCGAGTTCGGGGCGGTCGAGCGTCCTGGCCCGGGCCAAGGTGTCGGCGCGGGCCATCAGGTCTTCACCACCCGGGGGAACTTGGCGACGCTGGTCATGGTCTTCAACAGGTCCTCCTCGGTGCGCATGTCGAGCACCGGCTTGACTCCGGTCCGCTCGCGCACGGCCTCGCTCAGGCGTCCGGCCAGGGCGTCGACGTCGCCGGTCAGGTGGGGGTCGTAGCCGACACGCAGCCGCAGTTCCTCGACCTCGCGCCGGTCCCGGACGATCTGGAAGACGCCCGCGACGGTCTCCGGCTGGTCCTCGACCGCCTGCCAGACGTCCCGCAGGACGACGGAGCGTCCCTGGACCACCGTCTCGTCGCCGCGCCGCCCGGCCACCCACATACGGGCGTGGGTGCGGCCGCAGCCGCAGGTGTCGCGGGAGAGGCGGACGAGGTCCTCGCTGCGGTAGCGGATCAGCGGTGCGGCCCGGTTGTCCAGGTCGGTGGCGACCAGTTCGCCCAGGTCGCTCTCGGGGACGTCGCGCCACCCGTGGTCGTCGACCTCGACGCACTCGGCGAACACGGTGTCCTCCCACAGGTGGAAGCCGTCGTGCTCGCGGCACTCCCAGGCGGTGCCGGTGTCGGCGGCGCTGGTGTACTCGTAGACGTCGATGCCCCAGTCGTCGCGGATCCGCTCCTTCATCTTCCGGCTGAGGGGCTGGCCGGCGCAGGAGGCGCCCTTGAGGGAGGAGAAGGCCTCCCTCAGGTCGGTCTTCTCGGCCAGGTGCTCCAGCTCCACCATCTGCGGGTACATCATCTGCAGGTAGGCGGGGCGGTAGGTGCGCAGGGCCTCGACGACGCCGGGCATGTTGCCCATCCAGGTGTCGACCTCGATGACCACCGCGCCCAGTGCCTGGAAGCCGGCGTCCATGAAGTTGCGGAAGGTGCCGGGCGGGCTCAGGACCCGGTCGCCGGGCCTGAGGCCCAGTTCCCACAGGTCCCGTACCTGTGCGGTCACCAGCGGTGGGGCGTCCTGCCAGATCTCGGCGAAGAACTCCGGGTCGCCGGTGGTTCCGGAACTGGAGGAGACCGAGGTCAGCTCCTGGACCGGGACGCAGAGCAGACCGGCGAAGGGGTCGCCGGTGCGGCTGCGGTAGGCGCGGATCATGTCCTTGGTGATGAAGGGGACGCGTGCCCGGAAGTCCTCCAGGGACTGGATGTCACGCGGGTGGACCCCGTGCTCGTCCCACAGCTCCCGGTAGAAGGCCGAGTTGGCGTAGGCGTACTCCACGAGCTCCAGGAGCTGTTTCTCCTGCCGCGCGCGCAGTTCCTCGCGCGGCATGGTCTCCACCTGGGGCTCGAAGTACCTGTCAGCGGTGTCCCTGTCACCGACCATGGCGCCTCCTCGCGGCTCAGTGCCCAGATCTTCCAGCTATCAGCGCAATCAGTCAACCAATTCGACGGATTCGACGCGAGACTCGCGTTCCACCGATCTATATAGTTAACTATTAGAACTCATTGAACCACAGGAGGGCTGTCGTGAAGATCGTTGTCTGCGTGAAGCACGTCCCCGACGCCACGGCGGACCGCACCTTCACCGAGGCCGGCACCACCGACCGCGCGTCGGTCGACTCGCTGCTGTCCGAACTGGACGAATACGCCGTCGAGCAGGCGCTGCGCCTGGCCGAGTCGGACCCCGACGCCGAGATCAGCTATCTCACCGTCGGACCCGACGACGCGCGCGACGCCCTGCGCAAGGCACTGGCCATGGGCGGTGACGCGGCGATCCATGTGAGCGACGAGGACATCGAGGGCAGCGACGCGTTCGGCACGTCGCTGGTGCTGGCCAAGGCGATCGAGTGGCACGGCTTCGATCTCGTGCTGTGCGGGATGGCCTCGACGGACGGCACCATGGGCGTACTGCCCGCGTTGCTGGCCGAGAGGCTCGACGTGCCGGCCGTGACCCACCTCGAAGACCTCGCGATCGAGGACGGAACCGTCACCGGGCGCCGCGAGGGCGACGGCGCCACCGTACGGATCCAGGGCGCCCTGCCCGCCGTCGTCTCGGTGACCGACCGCTCCGGGGACGCCCGCTACCCCTCCTTCAAGGGGATCATGGCCGCCAAGAAGAAGCCGCTGGAGACCCTGGACCTCGCCGACCTCGGCATCGAGGCCGCACAGGTCGGGTCGGCCGGGGCGCGAACGGCCGTGGACACCGCGACCCGGCGCCCGCCGCGCACCAAGGGTGAGATCGTCGCCGACGAGGGGACGGGCGGCATCGGACTGGCCGCGTTCCTCACCGCCAAGAAGTTCATCTGACCGCGTTCCGCGCGCCCCGAAGCCGACCGCGCCCCGCCCTGAAATACCTGCCCGAAGGAGTTGCATCACCGTGGCCGAGATCCTCGTCCTCGTCGACCACGTCGACGGTGCCGTACGCAAGCCGACCCTCGAACTGCTCACCCTGGCCCGCCGCCTGGGCGACCCCTCGGCCGTCTTCCTCGGGCCGGGCGCGGACACCGCGACCGAGACCCTCGGCCGGTACGGCGCCCAGAAGATCTACGTCGTGGACGCCCCGGAGGTCGACGAGTACCTCGTCACCCCGGCCGTGGACGCCCTCACGCAGATCGCCGAGCGCACCGGTCCGGCCGCGATCCTGGTGCCGTCCGGGCCGGACGGCAAGGAGATCGCCGCGCGGGTCGCCCTGCGGCTCGAGTCCGGGCTCATCACCGACGCCGTCGATGTCACCGCTGGACCCGAAGGACCGGTCACCGAGCAGTCGGCGTTCGCCGCGACCTACCAGGTCACCGCGCACGTCACCCAGGGCGTGCCGGTGATCACGGTCAAGCCGAACGCCGCCGCCCCCGAGGCCGCCCCCGCCGAACCCGTCGTCGAGAAGCAGGACGTCACCTTCGGCCCGGCCTCGCACGCCGTGCGGGTCCTGTCCCGCACACCGCGGGAGCGCGGCGACCGGCCCGAACTCACGGAGGCCGACCTCGTCGTCTCCGGCGGTCGCGGGGTGAACGGGGCCGAGAACTTCGCCCTCATCGAGCGGGTCGCCGACGCACTCGGTGCGGCGGTCGGGGCCTCCCGCGCGGCCGTGGACGCGGGCTGGTACCCGCACAGCCACCAGGTCGGCCAGACCGGCACCCAGGTCTCCCCGCAGCTCTACCTCGCGGCCGGCATCTCCGGCGCGATCCAGCACCGGGCGGGCATGCAGACGTCCAAGACCATCGTCGCCGTCAACAAGGACGCCGACGCACCGATCTTCGAGCTCGCCGACCACGGCGTGGTCGGGGACCTCTTCGCGGTGCTGCCGCAGCTGGCGGAGGAGATCGAGCGGCGCCGGAGCTGATCTCTCATCGGCCCGGCCTTCCCTTCGGCCATCCATACAACTAAAATCGCTAACTGATTACATCCATTGAGCTTGCAGCCCTGACCCGAAGGAGCGTCATGACGAAGATCTGGGTCAACTCCGGGGACTCCCATGTGATGGAACCCGCCGACGTGTGGACCGAGCGGATGTCCGCGCGGCTGGGCGCGCGGGCGCCGCGCAGTGAGCGCGGCGAGAAGTACGAGATGCTCTACATCGACGGCGAGCGCATCGACCGCCAGCTCGGCGACTTCATGGACGCGATGCGCCCGCCGGGCGCCTGGGACCTGAACGTCCGGCTCAAGGACCTCGACCAGGAGGGCGTGTGGGGCCAACTGGCCTTCCCCTCCATGGGGTTCTGGCTCGTGTCGATCACCGACCGGGAGCTCGCCCGGGAGACGGTACGGGCCTGGAACGACTGGGCCCACGACGAGATCCTCAGCAAGAACAAGCGCGTCATCACCACGGCGTGCGTCTCGACGGCCGACATCGACGACGCGGTCGCCGAGGTCGAACGGGTGGCGGAAATGGGCTTCCAGGCCGTCTTCCTGCCGTGTTCGACGCGACCGGGCGAGGAATACGCCCTGGACCGCTGGGAGCCGCTGTGGACCGCGGTCGAGCGGGCGGGGCTTGTGCTCGGCTTCCACATCGGCACCGGCGCCCAGAACGTCGTCTTCCGCGGACCCGGCGGCGCGGTCGTCAACTACATGGAGACGACCTACCCCGGCATGCGCGTGGTGTCCCACATGGTCGCCGGCGGCGCTCTGGACCGCCACCCCGACCTGAGGATCCTCATCGCGGAGGGCGGCGCGGGATGGATGCCGGCCATCGGCGACCGGATGGACGAGGCCTACCGCCAGCACGGCATGTTCGTCCGGCCGAAGCTGAGCCGGCTGCCCAGCGAGATCATCAGGCAGCAGGTGTACGCCTCCTTCCAGCACGACAAGAGCTCGGTGGAGATCGTCGAGTCGACCGGCTACCGCAACGTGATGTGGGGCGACGACTACCCCCACCTGGAAGGCACCTACGGCCACACCCAGTCCACGCTCCACGACCTGTTCGACGGCGTGTCGGACGACATCCGTGAGCGCGTCACGCGCGGCACCTTCAACGAGCTCTTCCGCCTGCCGGAGCAGACTCCCCAGGAAGCGGCCGTCTGAGCGGCGCCGACGGAACCACTGCGGTGACCACTCCCCCGTACCCCTCGTATCCCTCGTACCCCTCGTATCCCTCGTATCCCGAGGACCTGGAACGGCCCGGGCTCGTCAGGACCGGGCGGTCGACCTTCGTCCGGCCCATCCGGCCGGAGGACGCCGACCGCCTGGTCGCCTTCGTCGGCACCCTGTCCCGGGCCACCCTCGCCTATCGCTCCCTCGGCCCGGTGGTCCGCGCCCGCGACGACGTCATCCGGCGCGGCGCCCACGTGGACTACCTCAACGAGCTGGCGCTCGTCGCCCTGGCCGGCGACGAGATCGCCGGCCTGGTGCGCTACGTCCGCGACCCGGAGGAACCGGAACACGCCGAGGTCACGTTCACCATCCGGGACGACCACCAGAGCGAGGGGTTCGGCAGGCTGCTCCTGGAGCACATCGCCGGCGCCGCGCGAGCCCGGGGCATCCGGGTGCTGGAGGCGGACGTCCTCGCCGACAACGCCCGGATGATCAACGTGTTCCTCGGCTCCGGCTACCGGATCGAGGCCGGTCCGCCCGGCCAGGTCATCCACTTCGAGATCGCCGTCGATCCCCAGGCCCAGGCCGTGGCGCGGGCCGAGCGCCGCGAGCAGACGGCCGTACGACGCTCGCTCAAGCCCCTGCTCGAACCGCGCTCGGTCGCCGTGATCGGCGCCAACCGCGACCCGCTGACGATCGGCCACGAGATCGTCGCCAACCTGCTGCGGGGCGGCTTCGCCGGCAGCGTCTTCCCCGTCAACCCGCGGGCCGACCGGATCGCCGGAGTGCGGGCGTACGCAAGCCTGCGGGACCTGCCCGAGCCGCCGGACCTGGCGCTGGTGGCCGTACGGGCCGAGGCCGTACCCGGCGTCGTACGGGAGTGCGCGGACGTCGGCGTCAAGGCGGTGGTCGTCGTCTCGACGGGCTTCGGGGAGACGGGCGTCGACGGACGAGCCACCGAGCTGGAGCTGGCCCGCTTCGCCCGTGCCTCCGGAATGCGGCTGGTGGGCCCGAACTGTATGGGCGTGGTCAACACGACCCCCGCGGCGCGACTGGCCGCGACCTTCTCGCCCGCGTTGCCGACGCCCGGCCGGGTCGCGATGTCCAGCCAGTCCGGACCGCTCGGACTCGCGGTGCTCGACTTCGCCCGGCGGCTGCGGCTCGGCTTCTCCGGCTTCGTGTCGGTGGGCCACGCCGTCGACGTGTCCACGAACGACCTGCTCCAGTGGTGGGAGGAGGACCCGGGGACATCGGTGATCCTGTTGCACGTCGAGACCTTCGGCAATCCGCGCCGGTTCGCCCGCGTCGCGCGCCGGATCGCGCCGCGCAAACCGATCGTCGCCGTCCACCCGGGGCACGCCGACTCCGCGGTGAGCTCACTGTTCGCCCAGTCCGGCGTGATCCGCACCCGCAGCCTGCAAGAGCTGTTCGACGTGGCCCTGCTGCTCGCCCACCAGCCTCCCCCGCCCGGCAACCGGGTCGCCGTGATCACCAACGCGGGCGGCCCGGCGGCGCTGACGGTCGGCGCGTGCGAGGCGAGCGGTCTGTGCGTGCCCGCGCTCGGTGAGCACACCCGGCAGACACTGCGTACGGCCCTGGCGCCGCGCGCCGACGTCGCCAACCCGGTCGACCTGACCCCGATGGCCACCGCCGCGCACTACCGGCAGGCCCTGGACGCCGTCCTGGCCGACGACGGCATCGACGCGGCCATCGTGCTGTTCATGCCGCCGCTCGCGGACAAGCCCGACGAGGTGGCGTCGGCGATCCTCGACGCGGCCGCGGCCCGGCCCGACAAACCCGTGCTGGCCAGTTTCCTGGGTGGTGCCGGCGTCGCCGATCTCCTGCACCGGGGCGACCTGGTGGTACCGACGTACACGTTCCCCGAGGCCGCGGCCACCTCGCTCGGACACGCTGCGGCCTACCAGACCTGGCGCAGCACCCCCGCGGGCGTCGTACCCGACCTCGCGGGAGTCGACGCCGAGCGGGGCCGGGCGCTGATCGCCACCTGTGCCCGCGGGCCGCTCCCGGCAGCGGTCGCCGCCGAGCTGCTCGCCTCGTACGGGATCGCCGTACGCGGGGGCGAACCGGGCCCCGGACCCGACGCGTTCCTCACCGTCCGAGCCGACCCGGTCTTCGGCCCGGTGGTCGCCTTCGGCCTCACCGGGGATTACGCCGACCTCATGGCGGACGTCGCCCACCGCGTCACCCCCCTCAGCGACCGCGACGCCCGCGAGATGGTCCGCTCGCTGCGGGCGACTCCCCTGCTGGAGAAACAGGGGGTGGACTTCGGTGCCCTTGAGGAGACCGTCCTGAGGCTCTCGGCGATGGTCGAGGACCTGCCCGAGATCGAGGCGCTGGAACTGCGCCCCGTACGACTGCTGCCGGCCGGGGACGGAGTCGCCGTCTCACACGCGACGATCCGGCTGGCGGACAACACAACAGGAGGCGCTCCGGCATGAAGGTGGGCATCTACTTCGACCTGCGCAACCCCCCGCCGTGGCAGCAGAGTTGGTCGCGGGTCTACGGCTTCGCCCTGGAGATGTGCGAGGAGGCCGACCGGCTCGGCCTCGACTCGGTGTGGTTCTCGGAACACCACGGTTTCGAGGACGGCTATCTCCCCCAGCCGCTCACCATGGCCGCCGCGGCCGCCGCCCGCACCCGCCACGTCCGTCTGGGCACGGCGGTCATTCCCGCCCCGCTGCACGCGGCCCCCGAGCTCGCCGAGCAGGCGGCGCTCGTGGACATCATCAGCGACGGCCGCCTGGACCTCGGACTCGGCACCGGCTACCGGGTGCCCGAGTACCGGCTGTACGGCGCCGACCTCACCAAGCGCTACACCACCACCGATCAGCGGGTACGGGAGATCCGCGGCCTGTGGGCCGAATCCCTGGTCACCCCGGGCCCGGTCCAGGATCCGCTGCCGATCTGGCTCGGCTACCAGGGCCCGCAGGGCGCCCGCCGGGCCGGCCGGCTCGGTACGGGGCTGCTGTCGCTCAATCCGGCGCTGCTGACGCCGTACCGGGAGGGGCTCGCCGAGAGCGGGTACGACGTGGCGGCGGGCCGTATGCAGGGCTCCTTCACGACGTTCGTCACCGAGGACCCCGAGGGCGACTGGCCCGTGGTCCGCAAGCACCTGGCGTACCAGTGGGACAGCTACCGCCGGTACATGGTGGAGGGCACCGACCAGCCGCTCCCCCGCCCCATCGACCCCGAGAAGTGGCGGGAGACGGGGCTGAGCGCGACAGGTGTCGGCCAGTTCCTCTACGGCACCCCACAGAACGTCGCCGACGCGATCAGGGCGTACGTGGCAGGGTTGCCGGTGGAGGGCGTGTTCCTGTGGGCCTCGCTGGCCGGGATGCCCGAGGAGATGGTGGCCCGGCAGGTCCAGCTGATCGCCGGGAAGCTGCGTCCGCTGCTTGCCGATGTCTGACACGCCGAGGTCTGGCCCACCGAGGTCTGCGCCACCGCTTTCTGGCACTTCGACGCCTGACAAGACCTGACAAGACCTGACAAGAGGAGTCACACGATGTCCACGACGCCGTCGAGCGGTCCCTGGGCGGGGGCCGACTTCCAGGAACCGCCCCGGACTCCCGGCGGGGTGGCCCTGTGCGGGGCGTGCCGCGCCGCCGGTTCCTGCCGGCTGGGAGTGGAGCACGAGCGGCTCGACGAGGACGGTTCGGCGCGGTTCGAGCTGTCCTGCCCGCGGGACCAGGAGGGCGGGCCCGATGTGGCGCACGGCGGCTGGACCGCGGCCGTACTGGACGACTGCCTCGGCCATCTGCCGCTGCTGCACCGGGTGTTGAGCGTGACGGCAGAACTGACGGTGAGCTTCGTGAAGCCGGTGCCGGTGCAGCGGCCGCTGGAGGTCCGGGCCTGGGTGGAGAAGCGGGAGGGCAGTCGCTGGTACATCGCGGGCGAGATGCTCCTGTTGCCGACGCGGGCTGTACTGGCCCGGGTCTCCGGGATCTGGGTGACCCGGGACCAGGGCCACTTCGCACGACACCAGGAGTGGCTGGCCGGTCAGGACGGCGAGGGTCAGTAGACGCAGTCGGCGGGCTGGGGCGCCGAGGCCGGCCCGGGATGAACAGCCGGCAGACCGGAACGCCCGGGCTGCGTGGAAGGAACGGCCGACAGGCCGAGGCGGCGGAGCCCAGAAGCAACAGAGGGCAGGCGTCCGGGCGGCGGGTCCAGAAGCAACAACCGGGGGGCCGGGACGGCGACGCCCGGGAGCAACGGCCTGCAGGGCCGGACGGCGAGGCCCAGAAGCAACAACCGGCAGGCCACGCCGGCAAGGGCCGTCCGGAAGGAACAGCCGGCAGGCGTCCGGGCGGCGGCCTCAGAAGCAACAACCGGAAGACCGGGGCGGCGGAGCCCAGAAGCAACAATCAGCAGGCCCGGACGGCGAGACTCAGCAGCAACAGCCAGGAGGCCGCGGCGCCGGGCCCCGCCGCCCGGAAGGAACCGTGGGCAGGCCCGGGCGGCGGGGCTCAGTAGGACCGGAGGCCCATGCTGCGGGCTATGCCGTTGCGCTGGATCTGGCTCGTGCCTCCGGAGATCGTGGCCACGATCGACTCCCGGTACCGGAAGCTCATCACGCTCTCCGTCGAGAATCCGTGCCCGGCGCAGACCTGCATGCCGAGCCGGGCGGCCGCCACGTACGTCTCCGAGCCCTTCAGCTTCGCCATCGACCCTTCCCGTGTGCACGGCTTGCCCTGGGCGAGCAGCCAGGCCGCCCGGTAGGCGAGCAGCCGGGCGGAGTCGATCTCGGTCTGCAGGTCGGCCATGGCGTGCGCGAGGGCCTGGAAGTTGCCGATCGGGCGGCCGAAGGCGTGCCGGTTGCGGGCGTAGTCGAGCATCTCGTCGAGTGTGGCCTGCGCCGCGCCCAGATAGCCCCCGCTGATGATCACTTTCTCCAGCTCGATGTTGGAGAGCATCACCTTCCAGCCCTCGTCGCGCGGGCCGACGAGGTTCTCCTTCGGCACCAGGGCGTCGTTGAAGAAGACCTCGTTGGTACCCAGGATGTGCCGGGCCAGTGTCGGCGTCCGGCGCACGTCGACGCCCTCGGTCGCGGGATCGACGAGCAGCAGGCTGATGCCGCCGTGCTTGGGCTCGCGGGGCCCGGTCCGCACATACGTGGCGATGGTCGTGTCGGGCAGACCACCACCCGTGCACCACGCCTTCTGACCCCGGACGAGGAAATTGTCCCCGTGGTCCTCGGCGGTGGTGCGCAGCGCGGCGGCGTCGGACCCGCTGTCCGGCTCGCTGAGG
This sequence comes from Streptomyces sp. NPDC058307, assembly GCF_042880295.1. NCBI lineage: Bacteria > Bacillati > Actinomycetota > Actinomycetes > Kitasatosporales > Streptomycetaceae > Streptomyces > Streptomyces sp. NPDC058307. The sequence continues at coordinate 16,953 of NZ_JBHVYZ010000046.1, read as the reverse complement.
CCGACGGCGAGCCGATGGCGGCCCGTCATCACCTGCTCGCGGATGAAGTCGCGCTGCGCCTCGCTGCCCCACCGGAACACCGTGATCCCGGGGATGAGGACGCCGATGTAGCACATGGCGACGTCGAAGCTGGCCCGCCCCAGTTCCTCGGCGATCAGGATGAGCTCCAGCGGTCCGCCACCGTCGCCGCCCTCGTCCTCCGCGAACGGGAGCGAGAACCACCCCAGGTCCGCCATCCCCCGGAACAGCTCGGGCGGTACGACGCCCTCCTCGTCCCACTGCTTGGCCTTCTCGGCCGGGCACACGTCGGCGACGAACTTCCGAGCCGTCGCACGCAACAGGTCCTGCTCGTCGGTCAGCCCGAAGTCCACGGATACTCCTCGCCAGCACTGGGGTATTCATCTATCTAATTGTTCTATGTTAGCGGATAAGGCGTGCCGGCAGTACTGCCGCATCACAGCCTCGTGCGCCAAAGGGGGCCCAGGACGGAACGAAGAAGAACGACTCTCCACCCGACGTAGTGTCAGGTCCATGGTGTCCTTGTTCGCGTTGCTCGGTCCTCCCGCGATCACGATCTTCGTCTTCGCGGCCGGAGCACTCCCCTACGCGGTGTGGGTGACGAGGAAGAAGCCCTCGCTGCCCGCCCGCTGGGCCGTGATCGGCAGCGCGGCAACCATCGCCGCCTACGGGGCCGGAACCGTCTACGGGCTCGCTTTCACGAACCCGCTCGACGTGTGCGGGTCCAGGACCGGCAACGGCGTGTATATGGATGCCGGGCGGGACTACAGCCTGACATCGGTGAACGTGGACGCCTTCCCTCCGTCCGTCACCTGTCACTGGACCAGCGGCCACAGCACCGAAGAGGTGTGGTTCTGGGCCACACTCCTGCTGTACGCGGGCATGGCCTGCTCGGTCATCTGCCTCGCCCTGCTTCTCCGCAACCGAATGCGAAGGCCCGCGTGAGCCCGTGAGCTGACCGCGAGGACGTCCGAAGTGAGATGCCGGCCGTGCCGACGGGCCGGGTGCAGGAGGGTGTGGATGAGCCCGGCTGCCGATGCCTCGCCCCTGGAAGCCGGGGTGGAGTCCGATCCGGGCAAGGTAGATCTCCGCAGGCTGGTACTCGACGCTCGAAGACCATCACAAGGGCGGCGGCGCCCGAGCCCGTGCCGCGGTTGGCCTTGGTCCGCAGCCGGACAGTGGAGAAGGCAGGCTCTACGAGGTTCGTGCTCCGCCGGTGGCCCCCGTGCTCGGCCGGGAATCGCAGAACACCAGCCGCTCCTCCTGATCACCGGTGACTTCTAGACGGCCCGGAAGTACTTCGCGCCTCGGAGCTGGGGCGAACACGGAGGCGAGCGCCATCGGCCACCGCACGATCGAGCACCTGCACACGCTGCTCTTGGCGACCTCACGGCACGAGACGGAGATACGGCGCCGCGTGGCCGCCGTACGGATCGACCCGCGCGACCGGGCGATGCAAGGCTACGACCGGGACCGGGCGGACGCCCCCTTCCGGAGTCTGGCGGTCGGCGGGACCGCCCTCGTCCTCACGCTCGGCGTGCACCGCACGCTGGAGCTGCCCGACGAGGTCCCGTCCCGGGCCCAGGAGTGGAAGTACCTTCCCGCATGGCAGACGGAGGGCTCGCCGGATCAGCCGGCGACCCTGACCGGCGGGGCGCACTCCCGAGCAGGCCCGGCAGGTCCCCCAGAACTTCGCACCCCGGCTCCGGCTGGTGAGCGAGCTGCACGGCGCGGGTGTGCGTACGGCAGCGGGCGCCGACACGCGCACGGGGTGCGTGGTCCCGGGCTTCGCCCTCCTCGACGAGCCGGCGCTGCTCGTGACGGCCGGCCCCATCCCGGCCGAGGCCCTGCGCGCGGCCACGCAGGACACGGCCCGCACCCTCGGTCTGTCCGCCGTCGGCACCGTGGCCCGTGAACAGGCCCCCGCCGCCCGGGGAGGGGGCGGCCATGACGGGCTGCGGCCGCCCCGGACACCCCTGGCGCCGCCCGGGGCGGCCTGGCCGACGAGAGGTGCCGGCCACAGCTCACAGACGCGCTGCTACGGCGGCGAGTGTCCGTCGGGGTGCCATCACACCGGGATACCTTCAGCTGACCGACTCGACAGGCATCTCCAGCAACGGGAGCAGGTGTCAGCGGGTCGTGAGCATCCCTTCACGCAGTCGGGCAAGGGTGCGGGACAGGAGCCGGGAGACGTGCATCTGGGAGACGCCCAGGCGTTCGCCGATCTGCCCCTGGGTGAGTTCCTCGACGAACCGCATGTGGATGAGCTGCCGCTCACGCTCGTCGAGTCCCGCGATCAGCGGGGCAAGGGCGTGGAAGTCCTCCACCAGCTCCAGGTCCGTGTCCTGGGTGCCGATGAAGTCCTGCAGAGCGGCTTCGCCCTCCTCGCTGCCGCTGATCGTGGCGTCCAGGGAGGCGGAGTTGTAGCCGTTGGCGGCCAGCCGGGCCTCGCGGACCTCGTCCTCGGGCAGGCTCATCAGCTCGGACAGTTCCTTGACCGTGGGGGTCCGGCCCAGTCGGCTGCGCAGTTCCTCGGTGGCGCGGGCCAGCTGGACCCGGGCTTCCTGCAGCCGGCGCGGAACGTGCACGGCCCAGGTGGTGTCGCGGAAGAACCGCTTGATCTCCCCCACGATGTAGGGGATGGCGAACGAGGTGAACTCCACCTCCCGGGACAGCTCGAAGCGGTCGATCGCCTTGATGAGCCCGATCATGCCGACCTGGACGATGTCCTCCATCTCCTCCGGCCCGCGGCTGCGGAACCGGCCGGCCGCGAAGCGGACCAGGGACATGTTCATCTCGATCAGCGTGTTCCGGGCGTACTGATACTCCGGGGTGCCTTCCTCCAGCGTGGCCAGCTGCTGGAAGAACAGCTTCGAGAGTTCCCGGGCGTCCTTGGGCGCCACCCGGGACGGATCAGCGACCTCCGGCAGCTCGTCCGTCCGCGTCCGTGCTGCCACCATGCTCCTGGTCGCCATGCTGTTCCCCTCCCAGGTCGATCCCGCCGCCACGGCCGGCCGAGCGGCCGACGACGCTCCGCCTACCCCGACATCCTGCACCCACTCCTTCATTTTCTCCAACGGCCAATAGGTCGGCCAATACGTCGGCCAATACGTCTGCCACTCCGTCGGCCATTACGTCAGCCATTACGTCGGCCACTACTGAGGTCGGCGTCCTGTGATGGCACCGCCCAGGTCGTCGGGCAGCGCGATGCGGGCCGTGATGCGTTTGCCGACCGGCTCCCGCTGCGCTTCGAAGCCCTGTGCGACGGCCATGACGATCTCCAGGCCGTGCTGCCCGACTCTGCCCGCATCGGCGGCCCGGGCCACCGGCAGGACCGGATCGCTGTCCCACACGACCACTTCCACCACGGCGCCGACGATCCGCAACTCCATCAGCACCGGCCCCGGAGCGTACTTGCGGGCGTTGGTGACCAGCTCGCTGACCACCAGCTGCGTCAGGTCCATCACGCGTGCGGAGACCGGCAGGCCGTGCTCCGCCTGGACACGGGCAAGGAAATCCACCGCCCGGTGACGTGCTTCGGCGATGCAGGATCCGTCACCGTCCAGGGCAACGGTGTCCTGTATCACAGGCGCACCGGGCATCACGCCGCCCTCACCATCGGGGACTGATTTCGCTGGGTCCACCCTTGTTCCTCCCCCCGTTCACACGCCTGCGCCTACCCGGCACCACGCCTCACATGTCCCGTGAGGACTGAGCAATGGGCCGCACACGAGTTCGCCGTAGCATCGGGCACAGTATCGGCGCACAATCGTGTCGGTGCCTTGAGCCCCCCCATCAGTGAGAGCAGTCGGCGAGGACACGGTGACAGACACCCATGGAGCAGGGCCCGGCCGGCTGTCGATCGGCCACACCGCCGTCGACGGTATCCCTGTGGTCACCGTGCGCGGCGAGATCGACCACACCGTCAAGGACATGCTGAGCCAGGCCCTGCTCTCCCACGACGGCGCGACGCCGCCGCGGACCGTCGTGGACCTGAGCGGTGTGACGTTCATGGACTCCAGCGGCATCAACGTCCTCGTCGCCGCCCACAAGAGCATGAGCGACGCTCACGGGTGGCTGCGCCTGGCCGCCCCCCAGGCATCGGTGCTGCGGCTGATCGAGCTCGTCGGCCTTGACCAGGTGATTTCCTGTCATCCCACCGTCGAGCAGGCACTGACCGCCTGACCCGAGCCGTGCTACCCGCTTCATGGTCCGGGACACCCTGCCGACGTGAGCGCCGCCGCACAGCTCCTGCCGGACGGCACCGCATGCTGGTCGACGGCCACTCTGCGTTCGACCCGGCCCGGTGGCGAGGTGAACACCGTGAAGAAACTGAGTCCACTGCCCGCAAGATCAGTGAAGAAACCAGGGAAATCGACCGCGTGTTCCTGCATTTGCCGGGCACGAGGAGCGACGGAGGTTGATAACTATGGTTCCCCTGCTTCTCGTTCTTCTTCTGGCACTGGTCCTCTTCGGCGCGGGCTTCGCGCTGAAGGCACTGTGGTGGATCGCCGTCATCGTCCTGGTCGTCTGGCTGCTGGGCTTCGTGATGCGCTCCGCGGACACAGGCGGCCGCAAGGGCCGTTGGTATCGCTGGTAATCCCCACCTGTCAGTGACATGCCTGTGGGCTCCGGATGCATCCGGAGCCCACAGGCATGTCAGGACTGCGCGCTGGAGCGGATGAGCCGGCCGGGTGCCGAGGAATGGCACAAGGGCCTCTCGGCAACAGCAACGGCATCCGCTGCCGGTGCCGGTGCCGGGATGGTTGAAGGACCGGAACGGCCGCCCGGAGGGCTACTGCCGCCCGAAGATGATCAACACGGTGCGCTACCTCGCCGACTACGGCACCCAGTGGCCGTCGATACACAGCCTCGGCGGACGCAACCCCGGCCGCCCCGCGGACGACGACCCAAGGTACCGGTGAACACGGCGACGGCCCGGCCGTCGCCGTCGGATCTGAATCCAGCCGGCCCGGTTTCTTGGCCCGGTGTCTTGGTCGGCAAGTCCTGGACGGTTCTCCTCCCTCTCCCCACTTGCCTGCATCTCGCCACCCGAAGAAGCCGGTCGGCGTGCAGAGAAGACGGTTCGCGCGCCGACCTCGTATGACCGCCGGCGCGAGAAAGAATCCTCGGCCCGAGGGTCATACAAACGTGCCCGCCGGAGCGTCAACGGCTCGTAAGGACAAGCCAGTTGGACCTCGCCCCGGGAGCATGCCGATGAAGCGCACCGACGCCACACGCCGGACGGTGATATCGAGTGGACGCAGCACGCGGCGCGCGATCACCGCGGCGGGCGCGATCGCCGCGCTGGCTTCGCTCGTCCTGACCGGTTGCATGGCGGACACCGACGCGGTCCACCGCACCTCGCCGGCTGTGAGGGCCGATGCCACCACGGCCGGCGAGAAGCTCACCTACGCCCAGGACCTGCGGATCTCCGACGCCGAGCAGCACCTGATCACGAGCTGCATGAGGAAGCAGGGTTTCCGCTACTGGGAGGAGAAGCCGCTGAGCCTGGCGGAGAGCCGGCCGGTCGGCTACGTCCAGGACGACGTCGACTGGGCGCGCAGCCACGGCTACGGCAGCCGGATCATGGCGAAGGAGGACCGAGCCCGCCTGCGCAACCCCAACATCGCCTACCGCAAGTCCCTTTCCCGCTCGCGCCAGAGGGCCTACGACATCGCGATGGACGGCGACCGGGACGCCGTAGTGCTGAAGTCGCGGACGCCGTCCGGCGGCACGATCACCAAGCAGTCCGGCGGCTGCGTCGGGCAGGCCGAGAAGACGCTGTACGGCGATCCGGCGGCATGGTTCCGCGCCGACGTGACCGTCAGCAACCTGCGCCCCCTGTACGTGGGCAAGCTGCTGGGCGACAAGGAGTTCAAGAGCGCGGTGGGTTCCTGGTCGCGCTGTATGAGCGAGGCGGGCCACCCCTTCCCCGACCCCGACGCGGCCCGCCGGTCCACGCGCGAGCACAGTGCGGAGCAGACCCGGGCCGAGGAGGCCAGGACCTTCGCGAACGAGATCCGGATCGCGGTCGCCGACGCCACCTGCGCCCGTTCCGTCTCCCTGCGCTCGATCGGCGAGCGGCGCGAGGCCCATTACGTCGGCGAACTGACCGGAAAGTACGGCCACGCCCTCGACGCCCACCTGCGGATGCAGCGGCAGGCCCTCACCCGCGCCGAGCGCACCGTGCCCGCCCGCACCTGACCGGGCAGCGCCGGCCCCAGAAACTTCCGTGACCCGGAGTCACGGACTGACCCCGCGACGACGCTCGCGGATCGTCACACCACCACCCACGCCTCCCAAGAGGCGGAAGCAGAACAGGAATCCGTCATGCGCAAACTCACCGTCTCCCTCGCCACCCTGGGCATCGCGGCCCTCGGCATCGCCATCCCGGCCACCGCCCACGCGGGCCCCGGCTGCAACGCCAACTGGAACGCGCACGGCCGTGACGGTGACGTCCGCGCCTGGGACGGCACCGACTGCGGCGGGGAACTCCTCGGCGTCACTCCCGGCAACGACCCCGAGTGGGGCGACGGCGCCGGCGCCTTCCAGGGCAATGACGTCAACCGCGCCTCGTCCGTCATGAACAGCGGATTCGTCGGCGGCAAGGACGTCGTCGCCTTCTACTGGCTCGCGAACTACAAGGACACGGCATACGGCTGCCTCCAGCCGGGCGAGAAGTACGTGGACGACCTCAGCCGGAACAGCTACACCAACAACGTGAACATGAACAACTCGATCGAGTCGCACGCCTGGGTGACCGCGAGCGCCTGTGCCCCGGGCTCCTTCATCAGCTGAAGCCCCTTGTACAGCCGTAGTTGTCCTGTCCGGTCACGGCCCGTCGGCATCGCGTCGACGGGCCGTGCCGTCATGCGCGGATCGGTGCCGGTGTCCCGGGCAACCTGACGCCTGCGTGTCCGGCCGATGAGATTGCCGGTTGTCCGAAGTCTTCCTTGTGACATGCCCGCCCCGCCGACTGATCAGGAAGCGGCGGGCCCGGTGTCACGGAGGAGAGACGGAGGCCAGGATGCACCAACCCATTCGGCTGTACATGTCGATGTCGCTCGACGGCTACATCGCCGGGCCGGACGACCGGCCGGGTCAGGAGCTCGGACGTGACGGCGGTCGGCTTTTCGACTGGCTCGACGACCGGGAATCCGACGGTCCGAGCGGCCAGGTCTACCGTGAAGCGCTGGCGACCGGCGCGGTGATCTCCGGGCGGCGGACCTTCGAACTCGCCGGGCGCTGGCAGGGCGACCACCACGACGGCGTACCGATCCTCGTCCTCACCCACCAGGTGGATGACGGGGACGTGCCACCCGGGCACGCGCGTTTCGTCACCGACGTCGAGGAATGCGCCCGTCAGGCGCGCGCCGCCGCCGGGGGCCGGCCGGTCATGGTCCACGGGGCCGGGGCGGCCCAAGCGCTTCTCCGAGCCGGGCAGATGGACGAGATGGAGATCCACCTGGTGCAGGTTCTTCTCGGGGGCGGTCGACGCCTGTTCGACCACCTCGGTGGTGATCACATCGAACTCGACCTCGTCCGACGGCTCGAGGACCGGGACGTCACACACCTCCGCTACCGGGTGCGCCGACCCGAGCAGGCCGCATGAAGACGCTCTTCGTCGCCTACCGCGTCACCGATCTGGATCGCTCGCTGCGTTTCTACACCGCCTTGGGCTACGGCGAGCTGGGCAGGGTCGATGTCGGTGACGGGTGCCGCCTCGTGATCCTCAGGTTCCCCGGCGAACCGGCGGCCTCCCTCGAACTGGTCCACCGTCCCGCCGACGGACCGGTCGACGTGGGCAGCGGAATCGACCACCTCGCGATCCAGGTGGACACGCTGACGGCCACCCTGAAGACACTGACAGAAGCCGGACTGGAGCCGGAGCCCGTCCGGCTTCCGGGCGGCCCTCACGGTCCGAAGACATCGTGGCTCACGGACCCGGACGGTTACCGGATCGAGCTGGTGGAATGGCCGTCGGGACATCCCGACGGCATCACCGCAGCGGACTTCTCGTGAGGTGGCCACGGTGAGCGGGGACGCCCCGAAGGCTTCCTGCGAGAACACGGCGGCGCAAAGTGGGCGACGGCCACCCGCACAAGGCCGTTGAGCGCGCCGCCGACGTCGCTGCCGCTCAGTGCGTGGTGACCGGATGCCGGTCCGCTGTCTGCCGGTCCGCCGCGGCTCGGGGCGGGAGCTTGGCGCCCTCGATGTCGACGTCCGGTGTGATGCGGTCGAGTGGCCCGGGCAGGCCCCAGGCACGGCGGCCGAGAAGGGCCATGACAGCGGGGACGAGCGTCATGCGGACCACGAACGCGTCGATGAGGACGCCGAAGGCGAGGGCGAAGCCGATCGACTTGATGATCGGGTCGTTGTTGAAGACGAACCCGCCGAAGACCGCGGCCATGATCAGCGCGGCGGCGCTCACCACCCGTCCGCTGCTGGCCACACCTCGTGTGACGGCTCCGGCCGCGTCCCCGGTGTGCTCGTAGTGCTCACGCATCCGGCTGACGAGGAACACCTCGTAGTCCATGGCGAGTCCGAACAGCACGCCGATCAGCAGCACGGGGAGGAAGCTGGTCACCGGGCCGGCGGAGGGGATGTCGAGCAGGCCGTTCAGATGCCCCTGCTGGAAGACCCAGACCGTGGCGCCGAGCGACGCGGCGATCGACAGCAGGAAGCCGAGGGCCGCCTTGAGCGGGACCAGGAGTGAGCGGAAGGCGATGGTCAGCAGGATCAGCGCGAGGATCACGATGATCGCCACGAACAAGGGGAGGGCGTCGGAGAGTTTGCCGGAGACGTCGATGCCCGCAGCGGTCGCGCCGGCAATGTAGAGGGTGCCGCCGGCCTTCGCCACCTCGGGGGCGTCCGCGCGCAGGCGGTGCACCAGGTCGGTGGTGGCCCGGGCGTCGGGGCCGGTCTTCGGGACGACGGCTACGACGGTGAGACCGGCGTCGGCGTTCGACACGGGCTGGGCCACGGCGGCGACGCCGGGGTCGGCGGCCAGTGTCCTGCGCAGCTCGGTCACGGTGGTGGTGCGCTCGCACGCGGGGATCCCTTCGCTGTCGACGACTGCGGTGAGGGTGGCGTTGAAGCCGGGCCCGAAGCCCTCGCTCAGCAGGTCGTAGCTCTTGTGCTGGGTGGTGTCGGCGGGCTGCGAGGCGAAGCTGGGCAGCCCCAGGCGCAGGTCACGGGCCGGGACCGCCAGGGCGAGCAGTCCGATGACGCCGGCAAGGACAACGAGCAGCGGCTTGCGGGTGACGGCACGGGCCCAGGCCAGCCCCCAGGCGCCGGGGGCGCGTTCCTTCGTACGGCGGGCCCGCGGACGCAGCCGTTCTCCGAACAGGGCGAGCACGGCAGGTACGAGGCTGACGGCGACCAGGACCGCGAGCAGCACGGTGGCCGCGGCAGCCAGGCCCATCACCGTCAGGAACGGGATGCCGGTGACCGCCAGCGCCGCCAGGGCGATGATCACGGTCGCGCCGGCGAAGACGACCGCACCGCCGGCGGTGGCCACCGCACGTGCGATGGAGTCCTCCACGTCCTGTTCCGGGTCGGCGAGTTGCTCGCGATGCCGGGAGATGATGAACAGGGCGTAGTCGATGCCGACGGCCAGGCCGATCATGAGGGCCAGCACGGTGGCCGTGTTCGTCATCTCCACGAAGCGGGAGGCGAACTGCACGCCCAGGACGCCGATCGCCACGCCCACCAGTGCCGTCAGCAACGGCAGTCCGGCCGCTACCAGGGAACTGAGGGCGAAGGCCAGCACGGCGAAGGCGGCCACGACGCCGACGATCTCCGCGGGGCCGCCGACTTCGGTCACGGGCTGCATCGCCGAGCCGCCGAACTCGACCTCCAGGCCCGCGCTTTCAGCGGGAGCCATCGCCTCGGACAGGGCGTCCTTCGCGCTCTGCGGGACCTTGGCGGCCTCGTCCTTGAACTGGACGTCCGCGTAGCCGATGCGCCCGCCGGGCGCGATCGCGCGGGCCTGTACCGGGTCGGTGACGCGGATGACGCCGGCTATGCCGGTCGCCTTCTCCAGGCTCGCCCCCATGGCCTTCCGAGCCGTGGGATCGGTGAGCTGCGAGCCCTTGGGAGCTGCGAAGACGACTCGGGCCGTGCCGCCGGAAGCCTCGGGGAACTTCTGCTCCAGCAGGTCCTGGGCCCGCTGGGACTCGATACCGGGAACGGTGAACTGGGTGGTGACCTTCCCGTGCAGGGTGATCCCGAGGCCACCGACCACGGCGAGCAGCAGCAGCCAGACCGCGACAACCCGACCGCGGCGGCGTGCGGCCCAACGTGCCCAGGCGTAGAGGCGTGAGGCCATGTCCGCTTCATCTCCCTTGTCTTGATCAGCAGAACAAGTCTGCACTCTAGAGTATTTTTACATCTGACTGCAAACTTGCCTTGGATGCTACATTACTGCCCATGACGACTGAAGGTCTGCGGGAACGGAGCAAGGCCCGGCGGAGGGATGCGATCCTGCGGGCGGCGTACGAGCTGTTCGCCGAGCGCGGTTTCGAGGCGACGACGATCGCGGACATCGCCGAGCGCGCCGAGGTGTCGGCCCGCACTGTCACGCTGTACTTCCCGTCGAAGCTGGAGTTGGCGCTCGCGCAGTCCGCGGCGATGGCGGACCGGCTCGCGGTGGCGCTGCGGGAGCGGCGAGTCGGCCGGCGGGCGGTGGACGCGCTGGAGGACTGGGTGCGTGAGGAGCTCGCCCAGCCGAGCGAGCTCGACGACCTGGCGGAGCGGATGCTCGATCTGAACCCGCAGCTCAAGGCCGTCGCCAACGCGCGTATCGCGGATGTCGTGGAGGAGGGCGCCCGCCTGCTCGCGGAGGAGCAGGGCAGCGCTCCGAGTGACTTCGGCCCCCGGATGGCGGCCGCCGCGGCGGCCGCCGTCGTCAGCGAGTTGTGCCACCGCCACGACGCGTCCGACATCGACGCGGCGATGGCCTTCCTGCGCGCGGGCCTCAGCACGCTGCCCGGTACGCAAACGGAGTGACGGCTGCCACCCGCGGCGGCTGCGTCTCCGGGACGGCGCCTGCCGAGCGCCGGCCCACGGGGCCGGCCCGCCGCCGGTCATGGAGCCGTACCGGTCCCTCCCCAGCGGTGTCCTGATCGACCGCGCTGCCGATCCTCACCCGAGCCGATCGTTTCCTGGGACCCGCCAGTTCGACGACGGCCTTGGCCGAGTCGGCCAGCGCCTCCACGGTCGCCACCTCGCCGTCCAGCCGGCGGGATACCGCCCACGACCACGGACAACCGGGTGGGGGGCGAGCCGAGGCGGTCACTCGGACTCCTTCCGCGCCTGTCCGATGGCCCCGGCGTGGCGCGGCAGCCGGACCGACAGCAGGGGAGATCGGCCCACTGGCGAAACCGGTCGCCCTGACCGGCGAACTCTCCCTCCGCGACCAGATGGCGGCCGTCGTCCTGGCTTACCGGAGCGGACTGGTACGTCCTGGCGGATGACACGGTCGGACGTCCGGGATGACTTCCGACGACCTCGTTGATCCCTAGCTTCAGGGCACGTCGAGCATGCGGGAGTTCCTCACCGCCCCGGCTCACCGGCGTCGTCGCTCCAACGCGCACGCAGGGCACAACGAAAGGCAAGGCCCCGACATGGCAACCGAAGACACCGCGGCGACGCCCGAGCACCGCGTGCAGGTGGACCTCGTCTCGTCCACGCCCAAGAATGTGCTGATCGTCGTCTCGAACCCGGCCACGTCCACGCTCGGCTGGCCGGTGGGTTTCTGGGGGGCCGAGCTGACGCACCCGTACTACGAGCTGACCGAGCGCGGCGTCAAGGTGACGATCGCGAGCCCGGCGGGTGGCAAGGTCGAGATGGACCCGATCAGCGATCCCCGCGACCCGTCGAAGTGGTCCGCGGACGATCTGATCACCCTGGGGTTCGTCCACACACCCGAGCTGATGGCACTGCTGGAGAACACGCCGGCCCTCGCCGACCTGGCCCCGGACGACTACGACGCGATCATGGTCGCCGGCGGTCTCGGCCCGATGTTCACCTTCCGCGGCCACCCGGAGCTCGAAGACACGATCCGGAGCTTCTACGAGTCGGAGAAGCCCACAGCGGTCTACTGCCATGGCACAGCCGCACTGGTCGACCTCAGGCTCTCCGACGGCTCCTACCTCGTCGAGGGAAAGACCGTCACCGGCTTTGCCAACATCGAGGAGGCCTTCAACGACGCGGCCGTCGGACAGCAGGTGACCCCTTGGCGGGTCGAGGACGAACTCAGGGAACGCGGAGCCAACTACATCCAGGGCGGTCTCTTCAAGGCGTTCGCCGTACGCGACGGCAGACTGATCACCGGTCAGCAGCAGTACTCGGCACGCAAGGTCGCACAGCTCGTGATCGAGGCACTCGGAGTCTGAGTCTGACGCACGGACCCGAAGCGAGCTGCAGCTTCCTCGCGGAATTGGTAGAGAATTCCCTTGGTTAATTCAACGAGTCAGTCGGACTGCTCAATCGCGCTATGAAATGGCATCGCTTCCAACCTGCCACATTTCATAGTTCCCACATTCTGCCGTGATCTCGGCCGCCGCCTGAGCCGCGGCGAAGAAGTCGTCGACCACCGGTGAGGTGCGCGATGCCGCCGCCGCGAGGCACACCTGGTCGGGCGCCAGATCCGGGATGGGCACGTACGCGACCTCCGGATGCGAGTAGAACACGGACGCCGAACGGGCCAGGAACGAGATGCCCCGGCCGGCCGCGACATGCTCGAGCGTCTCGTCCACCCCGCGCACCGCGTACCCGGCGTTGGGGTGCGGGCGCCTGGTGGGCTGTGTACTCGGGTCGGCGTGCCAGAGCAGCGGTTCGCCGGCCAGGTCGGCCTCGGTGACCTCCTCCTTGCCGGCCAGACGGTGGCCCGCGGGCAGCACCGCCACCCTCGGCTCGGTGTACAGCGGGGTCACGCGCAGGCCGGTCTCGTCGATGGGCAGCCGCACATAGGCGACCTCGACGCGGCCGTCGAGCAGCATCGCGGCCTGGTCGTCCGATTCGATCCGCTGCACGTCCACGACCACGTCCGGGTGCCGGGCCTCGAACGCCCGCGCCGCCGGGATGACCGGGATGCCGGCCCGGAAACCGACCATCAGCCGCCGGCTGCCACGGGCTGCCACGGACACCCGGCGGCGGACCGCGTGGGCGGAGGCGAGCAGCGGGCCGACGTCGGCCAGCAGCTGTCGGCCCGCGTCGGTCAGCGCTACGCCGTGGCGATCCCTGGTGAACAGCGGGGCGCCGAGATCCTGCTCGAGCGCGCGGATCTGCCGACTGAGCACCGGCTGCGCGATATGCAGCTCATCGGCGGCGCGGCCGAAGTGCAACTGGTCGGCCACGGCGGCGAAGTAACGCAACTTGCGCAGGTCCAGATCCATGGAGTCCGTCTCCCAGTCGGTGATGTCTTCAGGGTATCACCACGGTTAAAAGAGGTCTTGGACACCCGCTCAGGACAATGGCAACCTGAATAGTGGCTATTGAGGCCGAAGCAAATTCGGCGCAACAATTCGACACTATTCAACGGAGTTATTGTGGGAAAGCTCGATGGCAAAGCAGCGGTGATCACCGGCGCATCCACCGGCTTGGCACTGGCCGGCGCCAAACTGTTCGTCGAGGAAGGAGCGCACGTCTTCATCCAGGCCCGGCGGCAGGAAGCACTGGACGAAGCGGTCAAGCTGATCGGCCGCAACGTCACCGCCGTCCAGGGTGACGCGGCCGATCTGGACGACCTGGACCGCCTGTACGACACCGTCAAGCGGGAAAAGGGCTCGATCGACGTGGTGTGGGCCAGCGCCGGAATGGGCGAACCCGCCGTCCTCGGCGAGATCACCGAGGACCAGTTCCACCGCGCCTTCTCGCTCAACGCGCGCGGCACCCTGTTCACCGTTCAGAAGGCACTGCCGCTGATGAACGACAACGGCTCGATCCTCATGACCGGATCCAATGCCTCCCTCGGCGCCTTCCCCGGCTGGAGCCTTTATGCGGGAAGCAAGGCCGTTCAGCAGGCCTGGGCCCGCGTCTGGCTCAACGAACTGCGCGACCGCAAGATCCGGGTCAATGTCCTGACCCCCGGCCAGGTCGCCACCGCCAAGCAGGAAGAACTGTTCGACGAGGCGACCAGGGCCCAATTCGAGTCCCTCATTCCCCGCGGAAAGATGGGCCGCCCCGAGGAAATCGCCACCATCGCGCTGTTCCTCGCCTCGGACGACTCCAGTTACGTCAACGGCCTGGAACTGGTCGCCGACGGCGGCACCACCGCCATCTGAACTGGAAAGAGAGCACCTCTCATGAGCAGCATCACCCTTATCGGTACGGGGAACATGGCCCGCGCCATCGGCACACTCGCGATCGCAGGCGGCAACACCGTCGAGGTCATGGGACGCGATCAGTCCAAGGCCGATGACCTGGCCAAGGCTCTGGGCGGCGGCGCGACGACGGGCACGTGGGGCGCCGTCCCGGCCGGGGACATCGTCATCACGGCCCTGTTGGCCGACGGTGTCGTCCCGGTCGTCGCCGAGTACGCAGACGCCCTCGCCGGCAAGGTCATCGTCGACATCAGCAACCCCTTCAACGCCACGTTCGACGGACTGGCCCACAGCGAGGAGACCTCGGTCGCGCAGGAAGCCGCCAAGGTGGCCCCGGCCGGCGCCAGCGTGGTGAAGGCCTTCAACACCATCTTCCGTAACGTCCTGGGGAACGGCCGGCCCAACGTCTTCATGGCCGGCGACGATGAGCAGGCCAAGGCGGACGTGGCGGCATTCGTCGAGAGCCTCGGGCTGCGCCCGCGGGACGTCGGCGGCCTGAGGATGGCGCACTGGCTGGAAGGAATGGGTCTGGTAACGGTGGGCCTGGCCGGCAACGGCGTCGGCCACTGGGACTTCGCCCTGGGCGTCGACGAATTCAAGGACTGAGCCTCCCGGATACTCCGGTTCGACGGGCTGCCGGCCGCCGCGCTCGGCGACGGCCGGCCCTTTGGGAACGGCCGGCGCCGCCCTCGACGGAGACATCGTTGTCCTCGCGGTGCCGTAGAGCGCACCCGCACCACCCCTACCCGCACCACATCATTCACAAGGAGCAGTAGCGTGCGCGTTTTCGTCACTGGCGGGACCGGCCATTCCGGTTCGTACATCGTTCCCGAACTCATCGCCGCGGGGCACGAGGTCACCGGCCTGGCCCGGTCGGACACGGCCGCGGCAGCGCTGTCCGCGCTCGGCGCGAAGGTGCGTCGCGGGGAACTGGAGGACCTCGACGGGCTCAAGGAGGCGGCCGCGGACTCCGACGGCGTCATCCACGTCGCACACAGGCAAGACCTGCTTCCCTCCGGCGGCTTCGACGCCGTGGCCGCCGCGGAGGTCCCGATCATGCTCGCGTACGGCGAGGCCCTCGCGGGAACCGGAAAGCCGCTGGTCGCGGCGGGGAGCATAGGATCGCCCGGGAACCTGGGCCGGCCGGCCACCGAGGACGACCCGGCCCTTCCCGGCGGCGATGAGTACAAGGGCACCCTGCGGGTCCGCAACGTCGTGGAAACCACCGTGATCGGCCTCGCCGAGCAGGGAGTGCGCTCTTCGATCGTGCGGATCGCCAACATCGCGCACAGCACGACCGATCGGGCCGGCTTCCTCCCCATACTGATCGGGCTCGCGAAGGAGAAGGGCTTCATCGGCTACCCCGGAGACGGCGCGAACCTGTGGAACGCCGTGCACGTCCGCGATGTCGCCTCCTTGTTCCGCCTGGCGCTGGAGAAGGGGCCGGCCGGCAAGTACTGGCACGCGGTCGGGGAAGGTGGCATCCCGTTCGCGAGATCGCCGAGGCCATTGGCAGCCGCCTGGGCGTGCCCGCCGTGAGCATTCCCGCGGACGTACTCATGGTGCCGGGATACTTCGGCTTCCTCGCGAACATCGTCACGCAGAGCTACCCGGCGTCCAACCTCATCACCCGCCACACCCTCGGCTGGGAACCCGCTCAGCCCGGCCTGCTCGCCGGTCTGGACAACGGCCACTACTTCTCCGCCGACTGACGGCAGGAACCCGGATCGCAATGATTCCGGCAAATGCCAAGGCTTCGGCTCTTCCGGAGGGACGCTGAGGACATGACGACAGTGGGATTCATCGGAAGCGGACACATCGGCAGTACCGTCGCGCGGCTCGCCGTCGAGGCCGGGCACCAGGTCGTGCTCAGCAACTCCCGTGGTCCCGAAACGCTCGCGGACACGGTCGCGGAACTGGGGCCGCGGGCGTCGGCGGCGACGAGCGGGGAGGCCGCGGCGGCCGGTGACATCGTCGTGGTCACGGTGCCGGTCAAGGCATTCCCCGACCTGCCCGCCGCGCAACTGGCCGGGAAGACGGTCATCGACACGTGCAACTACGGTCCCGAGCGTGACGGACACATCCCCGAGCTCGACAACGGGTCCCTCACCTCGAGCGAACTGCTGCTGCGGTACATCCCGGACGCCCTGGTCGTGAAGGCGTTCAACAACATCTTCTTCAAGCACCTGCTGTCACTCACCCGCCCGGCGGGGGCGGCCGACCGCTCCTACCTGCCGATCGCCGGGGACTCGGCGTCGGCGAAGGCGGCGGTGACCGCATTCATCGAGTCCATCGGGTACGGCGTCGTGGACGCGGGAGCGCTGGCCGACGGCTGGCGGCAGGCGACGGGGACGCCGGTGTGGGGGACCCCGTACGGGCCGTACTCGGTTGAGAAGGGGCAGTCGGTCGGCGAGGACGCCATCCGCGCGGCACTGGCCACCGCAACGCGATAGCCGCACGTTGACGCGGGCCGCGCTGTGGGTCCGGCCGTGTCGTGGGGGCCCCCCCCCCCCGGGGGGGGGGGGGCCCGGCGCCCGCCCCCCCCGCGCCGCCCCCGCCGGGGGGGGGGGGGGGTGTGTGGTTAGCAGGGTGGGAGTTGGTGGGG
>NZ_JBHVYZ010000045.1:70061-71769 GCF_042880295.1 Streptomyces sp. NPDC058307 | reverse complement strand
GAGCTGGCTGCTGGCCGGCGCCCCCCACCACACCGTCCTCAGCTCCGCCGTCGACGCCGAGACGCTGACCGACTACGCGGCCATGACCGGCGTCGAACTCCTCACCATCGACGAAAACACCACCACCGACCAGTTCGCCAAGGAAATCCGCTGGAACGCCGCCTACCACCGACTGGCCCAGGCCCTGTGACCGCCGGCACCGAGGGAGACGACCGATGAGCGTGCGTGTCCGTGAGGGTCTCCGCCAGGAGGTCCTGGAGGCAAACCTCACCATCCCCCAGGTCGGCCTGGCGACCCTGACCTGGGGCAATGTCAGCGGGGTCGACCGAGAGGCGGGCGTGTTCGTCATCAAGCCCTCCGGGGTCCCCTACGAGGACCTCACGATCGACGACCTGGTGACGGTCCGCCTGTCCGACGGCGCGGTCGTCGGCGGCCACCTACGTCCGTCCACCGACACCGAGACCCACCGCTGCCTCTACCAGGCGTTCCCCTCCGTCGGCGGCGTGACCCACACCCACTCCACCCACGCGGTCGCCTTCGCCCAGGCCCACCGCGACATCCCGGTCCTGGGCACCACCCACGCCGACACCTTCAACGGACCCATCCCCGTCACCCGCGACCTCACCAAGCAGGAGTGCGCCAAGGACTACGAGTACAACACCGGCCAAGTGATCGTGGACCTGCTGGAGGGAGAGGACCAGCGGGCCGTAGAGGTCCCCGCCGCCCTCGTCGCCGGCCACGGCCCCTTCACCTGGGGCGCCACAGCCCGCAAGTCCCTGGAACACGCGATCATCTGCGAAGCCGTCGCCGACATCGCCCTGCACACCCTGTCCCTCAACCCGACCGCACCGCCGCCCCAGCACCTCCTGGAGCGGCACTACACCCGCAAACACGGCCCCGACGCCTACTACGGCAACCCGGAGGCGGCGCTCCCGGAACGGTGAGCGGCGGTACCTGGGGCCCGGCCGGACCGGGCCCCAGGTGTCGGTCTACTGGTCGAAGTAGCTGAGATCACCCACGGTCCACGCGCTCACGTCCTTGATCGCGACGCGGTACATGCCTCCCGTCTCCGGGATACCGAGGCTTCCCTGCAGGATCCGGGCCAGGTGGAAGTGCAGATGGGTGGGCTGGGCGGGCGCCTCGTCGTCGGGCCGGTCCCCTCGCGGGGCGCGGGCGAAGACGTCGGAGAACGGGCCGAGGCGGTCCGAGTCCTTCAGCACCTCCGCCACGCGCTCCCGCCACACGGCCTCAGGAGCCAGCCGGCCGGTGATGACGGCCCCGCCGACGACCACGGTCAACGACATCTGATTGCTTCGCTCGGACTCCACCGCGGTGGAGAGGGCGACGAGCAGCTCGTCAGGGTTCGACATGAGAGCAGATCCTATTCAGTCCCGGAACCGCCCGGCGGCCCGGGCCAGCAAATCTACTTTTGCCAGAGTAGACATCCTTCGCCGACATGGTTATGGTTCATATCGTAGACACGGTCGAACGAGGCCCGACAGACACGAACTGGCGGGTAGTGGTAGACGAAGTTCGCAGGTCAGTGTGGCTCTCGAGCCTCGAAGCCAAGGCGTTCCCAGGATGGCGACTAGGCTGAGAGCCGCACTGGGCGGCTCTCAGATCCAGGAGCTGCCGACGCAGTACCGATCCCCCGGGGCCCCGGTGAGCCTACGCAACGGGGCCCCGCCGGGGGGGTTGGAGCCCGCGC
>NZ_JBHVYZ010000045.1:67488-70051 GCF_042880295.1 Streptomyces sp. NPDC058307 | reverse complement strand
GGCGCCTCACATACCCGTCGGCGGCCCTCCCTGACCCTACCCCCCGGGCCCCCGATGCCGTACGGCATCGGGGCCCCGCGCGTGTCGAAGCCGCCGTCGCGTGCGGTGCCCGCCGACTCGGGGAACGGGGCGTGTTGAGCGGGTGAAGCCTGTGCCCGTGATCGTGTCGCGGGGCATGCATGAAGCTCGCCGCCGCACCCGGACGAGTCGGCGGACACGACGCGCTGGAGGCGAGTGATGAACCAAAGAGCTGCCCAAGCCGAACCCACCACCCACCGGGTCCCCGTCCTCATCGTCGGCGGTTCCCTCGTCGGCCTGTCGACCTCGGTCTTCCTGGGCCGACTGGGCGTACGGCACACACTGGTGGAGCGGCACGCCGGCACCTCCATCCACCCCCGCGGCCGCGGCAACAACGTGCGCACGATGGAACTGTTCCGGACGGCCGGCGTCGAGCCGACGATCCGTCAGGCCGCCGCCACCCTGGCCGACAACCACGGGATCCTGCAGACCCCCACGCTGGTCGGCGACGCCGGCGAGTGGCTGTTCAAGGAGATCGACGCAGGCGGCGGACTGGCCCGCTTCAGCCCCAGCTCATGGTGCCTGTGCAGCCAGAACGACCTCGAGCCCGTGCTCCTCGACCACGCCACGCGGCTCGGCGGCGACCTGCGGTACGCCACCGAACTGCTGTCGTTCGACACCGGGCCCTCCGGCGTCACCGCGATCCTCAAGAGCCGGGAGACCGGCGAGCACACCACCGTCCTCGCGGACTACCTCGTCGCCGCCGACGGCCCCCGCAGCCCCGTCCGCGAGCAGCTCGGCATCGGCCAGAGCGGTCCCGGTGACCTGTTCAGCAACGTCAGCATCACCTTCCGCTCCCGCCGCCTCGCCGACGTCGTCGGCGAGCGCCGGTTCATCGTCTGCTACCTGACCGACCCGGAGGCCGACGGCGCCCTGCTGCCCGTGGACAACCGGGAGAACTGGGTCTTCCACGCGCCCTGGCACCCCGAACGCGGCGAAACGCTGGAGGAGTTCACCGACGAGCGGTGCGTCGACCACATCCGCCGCGCGGTCGGCGTCGCCGATCTCGACGTAGAGATCACCGGCCGGGCCCCCTGGCACGCGGCCCAGCGGGTCGCCCGCAGCTACCGGTCGGGGCGCGTCTTCCTGGCCGGCGACTCGGCCCACGAGATGTCCCCCACCGGGGCGTTCGGCTCCAACACCGGTATCCAGGACGCGCACAACCTCGCCTGGAAGCTCGCCGCGGTCCTCGACGGCTGGGCCGGGGAGACGCTGCTCGACTCCTACGACGCCGAGCGGCGCCCGGTGGCGGAGGCGACCAGTGCCCGCGCCGCCGCCCGGTCGGCCGAGCACAGCCACCCCGGCTACGCCCCGCCCCCCGGCACCGGCGGCGGCCCGCAGCGCGGCATCCTCAACGTGGCCCTCGGCTACCGCTATCCGCAGGGCGCCGTCGTGGGCGCCGATCCCGCTACCCCGGTCGTCCCGGACCGCCTGGACCTGTCCGGCGAACCCGGCAGCAGGGCACCCCACCTGGTCGTACGACGCCAAGGGGAACGGATCTCCACCCTCGACCTCTACGAACGCTCCCTCGTCCTGCTCAGCGGCGCCGAGGCCCCGAGCTGGCACGAGGCCGCCGTCCGCCTCGCCGGGGAGACGTCCGTCCCGCTGGCGTCGTACCGGGTGGGCGAGGGACCGGGCGCCGAGCTGACGCCCGAGGGCGACACGGACTGGTCGGCCGCGCACGGTACGACGCCCGAAGGCGCCGTACTGGTACGGCCCGACGGATTCGTGGCCTGGCGGTCCCAGAGGCCGGTCGCGGACGCCGAGTCGACGCTGCGTCAGGTGCTGGACACCCTGCTGGGATCCGTCTGACGTTCCGCCGGATGCGGGCGGGTGTCACCCGGGTGAGCGCCTTGAGTGGTGGCGAACGCCGGGCTGACTGACGGTGGATCACGTCGGGGGCGGGACACCTCAGCTGACGAAGCAGCAGCTGCCCGGCCACCGACGGAAGGAACATCACATGCGCTCTGCCCGCATCCTCCTGACCACGGCGGCGGCCTCGGCCGTCCTCGTCCTCGGCGCACCCGGCGCGCACGCGGCCGGGGGCGACTGGGACTCGTCGGACTCCTCCTACAGCAAGGAGCACACCAACCCCAAGTACGACCCGGAGACCTACAAGGACAAGGACAAGGACAGCGAGCAGGGCCAGGACTCCGGTGGCGGCAAGCACGACGGCGGCGGCTGGAGCGGCAGCCACGAGAAGCCCAGCGGCGGCATGCACACCGGCGGCGGCGGGCTCGCCTCCCCGGCGGTCACCACGGGCGGCCTCGCCATGCTGGTGGTCGCCGGAACGGGCCTGTACGCGGCACGCCGTAAGAAGTTCGCCGGAAGCATGGCCTGACCGATGCCGGACGCGATAGCGGCCGTGGCCGCCCCCCCGGTGCCGCGTGGCGGCCCCGCCGGCCCACCCCCTGCCCCGTGCGCCCGAGTTGGTTCCGTTGCCCGGTGTGGTGGGGGCCGAAGGGAGGTGGTGCATGACCCCCCC
>NZ_JBHVYZ010000045.1:0-67478 GCF_042880295.1 Streptomyces sp. NPDC058307 | reverse complement strand
CTGTTGTTTTTTTTTATCTGTCTGGGGGTTTTTAGGGGGCCCGCTTTAGTTTGTGCGCGGTATGCGGGGCGTTACGTTGGCGGCCCGCGATTGGGGCCGGGGCCGCCACGCGTGTGCCGCGTGGCGGCCCGGCCGGCCCTCCCCGTGCCCCGTCCGCCTGATTTGCTGCCGTGCCCTGGTGAGGTGGTGCCCGATGGCAGTTCGTCCTTCTCCCCCCGCAGACAGTCCCGGCCAGGACGATCCCGCCCCGACCGGGGACGGTTCCCACACCAAGCTGATGCTGGGCGCCGCGGCGATCCTGGTGCTGGCCGTGAGCCTGTTCGGCGGAAACGGCGGGTCGCCCCCCGACGCCCCCCGGCTGCCGCGGACCCTGCCCGCCGCCGTGTCGACTCCACCGCCACCGCCCGGACAGGCGGCCGGGCAGCCGGCCGGCAGGCAGCTGCCGCGCTCCAGACCCGTACGCCTGCTCATTCCGAGGATCGGGGTCGACGCCCCCTTCACCGACCTCGCCATCGGCCCCACGGGCCGGCTCGAACCCCCTCCCGCCGCCGACACCAACCTCGTCGGCTGGCACGCCAAGGGCGTCTCCCCCGGAGAGCCGGGCACCGCGATCATCGCCGGACACGTCGACACGAAGACGTCGGCGGCCGTGTTCGTGAACCTCGGCGAACTGGAGGAGGGGGACGTCTTCCACGTCGACCGCGCCGACGGGCGCAGGGCGTCCTTCGTGGTCGACAGCGTGGAGACGTTCGAGAAGGACAACTTCCCCAGCCGGCGCGTGTACGACGACACGGCCCGGCCCGAGGTGCGGCTCATCACCTGTGCGGGTGACTACGACCGTTCGGTGAAGGACTACACGGACAACCTCGTGGTCTTCGCCCACCTCCTCTGACTCCTCTGAGTCACCCCCTCCGCTGAGTCACCCCCACGGTGCATACGAGTCGCGCGCTTACCGGGGCGGCCTGACGATCGAGGAACGCCGACGTCACGCCCCGTGGCCGACGTTCGTCCGCCCCTGCCCCCCGAAGGAGATGTGCGCAGGATGACCACCACGTCCGACCGTGTTTCGAAAGCGCCTACGCAACAGGCGTCGCAGCGGGTCTCCCAGTCCGTGTTCGACGGCTCCAGGCTCCGTGTCGTCCTGCTGGTGGACGTCTACGACGGGGCCCAGCAGCAGTTCCTGGAGGCCTACGAGAGTCTGTGCAGCCAGGTCGCCTCCGTTCCCGGACATGTCAGCGACCAGCTGTGCCAGTCCATCGAGAACCCCTCCCAGTGGCTCATCACCAGCGAGTGGGAGAGCGCCCCGCCGTTCCTCACCTGGGTCAACAGCGAGGAACACGTGCGGATGGTGCAGCCGCTGCACAGCTGCGTCCGGGACACCAGGTCGCTGCGCTTCCACATCGTCCGCGAGACCGGCGGCCCGGCGGTGCCGACCGGACCCGGGAAGCGCCGGCTCCAAGCGGCGCCCAGGATCGGTGACGGGGTCATCCGCCACGCGCTCACCTTCACCGTCAAGCCGGGCAGCGAGGCCACCGTCGCCGGGATCCTCGCCGGCTACACCTCGCCGGAGCCCCGGGTCGACGACACCACCCGGCTGATCCGCACCTCGCTCTTCATGCACGGCAACCGGGTGGTCCGGGCCATCGAGGTACGGGGCGACCTGCTCGCCGCGCTGCGCCACGTCGCCCGCCAGCCCGAGGTGCGGGCCGTCGAGGAAGCCATCAACCCCTATCTGGAGCAGGACCGGGACCTCGACGACCCCGAGTCCGCCCGGGTCTTCTTCACCCGCGCGGCGCTGCCCGCCGTCCACCATGTGACGGCCGGCCAGGAGAGCCCGGAGGCCGTGCGGCACGCGCTGTACTACCCGGCCCGCGAGGGGCGCGGTATGCAGCTGGCCGAGCTGCTCGCCCGGCAGGACGAGGCGGCGGCGGACGATCCGCGGGGACCGGTGCTGCGCAGCACCATCTTCCAGCGCGACGACGTCGTGATGCGCCTGGTCGACGTGCGCGGCCCCCTCGACAGCGACCCCGGCCCCGTGCTCGGTCTCACCGATCACGGCCGGGCGGCCGAGCTGACGGCACTCCTCGACGGCGAAGCCCTCGGCGTGGACGGCCCGGCCCTGCGGGACAGCACCCCCGCCCACCTCCTCGCGGTCTCCCGCATGGACCTCGTCACCGACCGCCGCGCGCCCGAGGCCTGATCCACCGGCTCGGGCCGTGACCGGCCACGCCCTCATGTCGATGCAGCACCTGTTCGGAGGAACGTCGTGATCAAACGTCATCCCGGAGTAGTGGACCTCAGCGAGGTCGAGCCCAACACCCGGCGCGGGGGCGATCTGCGCGCCCTGCTCACTCCCACCACGGTCGGCTCCACCAGCGGCTTCATGGGCGTGGCCATCGTGCAGCCCGGCGACCGCATCGCCGAGCACTACCACCCGTACTCCGAGGAGTTCATCTACGTGGTCTGCGGCCGGCTCGAGGTGGACCTGGACGGTGAGCCCCACGAACTGCGGCCCGAGCAGGGGCTCCTGATCCCGTCCCACATGCGGCACCGCTTCCGCAACGTCGGCAACGTGGAGGCCCGCATGGTCTTCCACCTCGGCCCGCTGGCCCCGAGCCCGCCGCTCGGGCACGTCGACACCGAGGACGCCGACGGCGTGCCGATCCCCGTGGACGCGGTCCACGCCGGCGCGGCCGAACGATCCGGGTTGCGCTCATGACCAGGCGCGTGGCGGTCACCGGCATAGGAATCGTCGCCCCGGGCGGCATCGGTGTCCCGGCCTTCTGGGACCTGCTGACCAGCGGCCGTACGGCGACCCGGGGCATCACGTTCTTCGACCCGTCGGGGCTGCGTTCACAGATCGCCGCCGAGTGCGACTTCGACCCGGCGGCGCACGGACTGGACGAGGAGCAGATCGCCCGGAGCGACCGCTACCTCCAGTTCGCCCTGGTCGCCGGCGAGGAGGCGGTACGGGACTCCGGCCTCGACCTGGCCGCGGAGAACCCGTGGCGGGTCGGGGTCTCCCTGGGTACCGCGGTCGGCGGGACCACCCGGCTGGAGCACGACTACGTCCTGGTCAGCCACGGCGGGCAGCGCTGGGACGTGGACCCCCGGGAGGCCGGCCCGCATCTGCACCGGGCGTTCTCGCCCAGCACCCTCGCCTCGGCGGTGGCGGAGCGGTTCGAGGCGCGCGGGCCGGTGCAGACCGTCTCCACCGGCTGCACCTCGGGGCTCGACGCCGTCGGGTACGCCTTCCACACGATCGAGGAGGGCAGGGCCGACGTGTGCATCACCGGCGCCTCGGACTCGCCGATCTCCCCGATCACCATGGCCTGCTTCGACGCGATCAAGGCCACCTCCCCGAGCAACGACGACCCCGCTCACGCCTCCCGCCCCTTCGACGCCCGGCGCAACGGGTTCGTCATGGGCGAGGGCGGCGCGGTGCTCGTCCTGGAGGAACTGGAACACGCACGGGCCCGCGGAGCGCGCGTGTACTGCGAGATCGGCGGCTACGCCACGTTCGGCAACGCCTACCACATGACCGGTCTGACCGGTGAGGGCCTGGAGATGGCCCGGGCCATCACGGACACCCTCGACCAGGCCCGGCTCGGCCCCACGGCGATCGACTACGTCAACGCGCACGGGTCGGGCACCCTGCAGAACGACCGGCACGAGACGGCCGCGGTCAAGCGGGCGCTGGGCGCACACGCCTACGACACGCCCATGAGCTCCATCAAGTCCATGGTGGGCCACTCCCTCGGCGCGATCGGGGCGATCGAGGTCGTCGCGTGCACGCTGGCCCTGGCCCACCAGGTCGTCCCGCCCACCGCGAACTACGAGACCCCGGACCCCGAGTGCGACCTGGACTACGTGCCGCGGGTCGCCCGCGAGCGCAAGCTGCGCAGCGTGCTCTCCGTGGGCAGCGGGTTCGGCGGCTTCCAGTCCGCGGTGATCATGACCCTGCCGAGGGAGAAGACCGAATGAGCGCACCACACCCCCGGCGCGCGGCCGTCACCGGAATCGGCGTGGTCGCGCCCAACGGAACCAGCACCGAGGCCTTCTGGAAGGCCACCATGGAGGGCGTCGCCGTCCTGGACCGGATCACCCGTGAGGGGTGTGAGCACCTGCCGCTGCGGGTCGCCGGCCAGATCCGGGACTTCGATCCGCCGTCGGCGGTTGAGGAGCGCTACCTCGTCCAGACCGACCGGTTCACGCACTTCGCGATGGCCGCGGCCGACCTGGCGCTGGACGACGCCGGGCTCGGCCGGTCCGACACCGACGCCGCGCCGTTCTCCGTGGGCGTGGTCACCGCCGCCGGTTCCGGCGGCGGCGAGTTCGGGCAGCGCGAGCTGCAGCAACTGTGGGGCAAGGGAAGCCGGTTCGTCGGGCCGTACCAGTCCATCGCCTGGTTCTACGCCGCGAGCACCGGCCAGATCTCCATCCGGCGCGGCCTCAAGGGCCCCTGCGGGGTGGTCGCCTCCGACGAGGCCGGCGGTCTGGACGCCCTGGCGCACGCGGCGCGGGCCGTGCGGCGCGGCACCGACGTGATGGTGGCCGGCGCGACCGAGGCGCCGCTGGCCCCCTACTCGATGGTCTGCCAGCTCGGTTACGAGGAGCTGAGCACGGTCGCCGAACCGGACCGCGCCTACCGCCCGTTCACCTCCGCGGCCTGCGGATTCGTGCCCGCGGAGGGCGGTGCCATGCTCGTCGTGGAGGCCGTGGACGCGGCCCGGGAGCGGGGCGTGCCCGTGCGGGCCACGCTGGCGGGACACGCGGCGACCTTCACCGGCGCCTCCCGCTGGGAGCAGTCCCGGGAGGGGCTGGCCCAGGCGATCCGGGGCGCCCTGGACGAGGCCGGGTGCGCACCGGAGGAGATCGACGTGGTCTTCGCCGACGCCCTCGGCGTCCCGGAGGCCGACCGCGCCGAAGCACTCGCGATCGCGGACGCCCTCGGCCCGCACGGCACCCGCGTGCCCGTCACGGCGCCGAAGACCGCCGTCGGCCGGGCCTACGGGGCGGCACCCGTCCTTGACGTGGCCGCCGCGGTGCTCGCGATGGAGCACGGACTGATCCCGCCCACCCCCAACGTCTTCGACGTCTGCCACGACCTCGACCTCGTCACCGTCCGCGCGCGCGCCACCGAGATGCGCACGGCACTGGTCCTCAGCCGAGGGCTCATGGGGTCGAACGCGGCGCTGGTGCTACGGCGCGGTGCCGCGGACGCCTCCTAGCGAGGCGTCGCACACACATCACCAGGCAAGGAGAGGAACCGCATGAGTGACCGAATCACCGTGGAAGAGCTGGCCGAGCTCATGAAGAAGGCCGCCGGCATCACCGTCGCCCCGGAGGAGCTCGAGCAGCGGCAGGAGTCCGGGTTCGACTCCTTCGGCCTCGACTCGCTCGGTCTGCTCGGCATCGTGGGCGAGCTGGAGAACCGGTACGGCACCCCGATGCCTCCCGACGCGGAGAAGAGCAAGAGCCCTCGGCAGTTCCTCGAACTCGTCAACAGCGCGCTTCTGGCGGGAGCCTGAGATGACCGGACACACGCAGAACGAGATCACCATCGCGGCCCCGCTGGACCTGGTCTGGGACATGACCAACGACGTCGAGAGCTGGCCGCAGCTGTTCAGCGAGTACGCCTTCGCCGAGATCATCTCCCGGGAGGGCGAGCGGACCACCTTCCGGCTGACCATGCACCCCGACAAGGACGGCAAGGTGTGGAGCTGGGTCTCGGAGCGGGAGCCGGACCGCGACACGCTCACCGTGCGGGCCCGCCGTGTCGAGACCGGACCCTTCGCCTACATGAACATCGTGTGGCAGTACGAGAAGGTCCCCGAGGGCACCCGGATGGTCTGGACGCAGGACTTCGCGATGCGGCCCGACGCACCGGTCGACGACGCCTGGATGACGGACAACATCAACCGGAACTCCAAGGTCCAGATGGAGCTGATCCGGGACCGCATCGAGAAGGCCGCCGAAGAGCGCCGGCCCGTACAGATGCTGTCCGACTGAGCGGGACGGAGAACATGACGATGCACCAGTCCCTGATCGTCGCCCGTATGGCCCCGGAGTCGGCCCTGGACATCGCCAAGGTGTTCGAGGAGTCGGACCGCGGCGAACTGCCGCACCTCGTCGGGGTCGCCCGGCGCAGCCTGTTCCAGTTCGACGATGTGTACCTGCACCTCATCGAGTCCGAGCAGGACCCCGGGCCGGCCATCGCGAAGGTGGCCGGACACCCCGAGTTCCGGGACATCAGCGAGCGCCTCGCGGCGTACGTCAGCGCGTACGACCCGGCGACCTGGCGGTCACCGAAGGACGCGATGGCGCGGTGCTTCTACCGCTGGGAGCGGGACGCCGCCTCCTGACCCGCCGTTCGCCGGGCACGCACGGTTCGCGTGCCCGGCGAGGGTCGGTCAGGCGGGGATCGTGCAGTCGAACGCGTGCAGATAGGGGTTGACCGGGCGGACGTCGTCGATGACCAGGCCCGCCTCCGTCAGCCTGCGGGTCAGGCTCTCGGTGGTGTGCTTGGCCCCTCCGACGTTGAGGAGCAGCAGCAGGTCCATGGCGGTGCTGAACCGCATCGAGGGCGAGTCGTCGACGAGGTTCTCGATGGCCACGACCCGCGCTCCGGGACCGCCCGCCCCGATGACGTTGCGCAGGGTGCGGGTCGTGCTGTCGTCGTCCCACTCCAGGATGTTCTTGATGATGTACACGTCGGCCTGGACCGGGACGGCCGTACGGCAGTCACCGGGCACCAGGCTCACCCGGTCCGCGAGCGCGCCGCCCGGACGCAGTCGCGGGTCGGCGTTCTCCACCACGCGCGGCAGGTCGAGCAGGGTGCCGTGGAGCGAGGGGTACTTCTCCAGCAGGCTCGCCACCACATGACCCTGACCGCCCCCGATGTCGGCGACGGACTTGCTGCCCGACAGGTCGAGGAACTCGGCCACATCCCGCGCGGACTGCACGCTGGAGGTCGTCATGGCGCGGTTGAAGACGTCGGCCGACTCCGGGGCGTCCTCGTTGAGGTACTGGAAGAACTCCTTGCCGTAGAGGTCCTCCACGACGTTGCGGCCGGTGCGCACCGCCTCGTCCAGCATCGGCCACGCGGCCCAGGTCCACGGCTCGGTGCACCACAGCGCGATGGCGCGCAGGCTGTTCGGATCGTCCTCGCGCAGCAGCCGGGACATGTCGGTGTGCGCGAACGTCCCGTCCCGCTGCTCGGCGAAGATGCCGTAACAGGACAGGGCGCGCAGCAGCCGTCGCAGCGTCCTGGGCTCGGTCTTCACCGCGGCCGCGAGATCCTCCACGGCCAGTGGGCTGTCGTCGAGGGCGTCGGCGACACCCAGCCGGGCGGCCGCGCGCAGGGCGGCCGCACAGGCCGCGCCGAACACGAGCTCCCGGAGCCGCATGGACGGCGGCGGGGCGGCCTGAGGGGCCTCAGCCGTCCGAATGGTCTGAGCGGTCGTCATGGGCCGCCTTTCTGGGTCGAGTTCCTGGATGGCCACGGCCGGTCAGCACATTCCGGCGGGCTTGGAGGCCTGGCAGGAGTTGTGTTCGAAGGTGTTGTTCGTGCCGGTGTCCGTGTTGACGAGGTCCGCCGGGGCGTTGCCCTCCAGCACGTTGTCGGTGATCCGGTTCCGCTCGCTGGTGGTGCCCACGAAGCTCTTGAACAGGACGATGCCGCCCGACAGCGAGGAGGTGCCGGCGTTGCCGATGACGCGGTTGCCCGTCACCAGCGTGTCCTCGGTACCGGTCAGCACGATGCCGGAGCCCTGCAGCGCGTCCAGCCGGGCGGTCTTCGGGCAGGACTTGTTGTTCTTCTCGACGGTGTTGTCGCGCACGGTCAGCGCGCCGGCCTTCGGCTTGTTCTCGTCGCCCACGACGAAGACTCCCGCGCAGTTGCCGGTGAGGTGGTTGGCCGCGACGGTGAGGTTCCTCAGGCGCCGGACGGTGAGGCCGATCCGGTTGCCCTCAAGGCGGTTGTGCTCGACCAGGGTTCCCCCGGTGTCCGCGGCGCCCGCCTCCTCCTTGATGGTGTTGGCGAGGAACAGGCCGGCGTCGCCGTTGTCCCGGGCGGTGTTCTTGCGGAACACCCCGTGGGTGGAACGCTCCTGGGCGATCCCCCACACCCCGTTCTTCACCGCCGTCACGTTCCGTACGGTCAGCCCGTCGGTCGCCATGGCGAACACGCCGGTACTGGCGAAGCCGGTCACGGTGAGGGAGGAGACGGTGACGCCCTGGACGTCGTGCTCCTTCGTCCCGAGCACGCAGATGCCGTTGCCGGCCTCGGCACACTTGCCGGCCTTGTTCGGGGCGGGCTCGATGACGGTGTCGCGGCCCATGCCGCTCAGGGTGATCCCGGGCGTGCTCACCGTGACGCTCTCGCGATAGGTGCCGGGGGCCAGGAGGACGGTGTCGCCGGGCTCGGCGGCGTCCACCGCCTGCTGGATCGACTCTCCGGGGAAGACCACGTGGGTCATCTGGTCGGCGGCGGCGAGGGGCGGGGCGGCCCCGAACACCGCCCCGATGATCGCCACGGTGCATGCCAGGCGGGAGATATGAAATCTCATCATATTCGGCACGGTATGGCCTGAAAGGTCGTGAATGAGCGGGATGGGCCATCCGGGGGCGTGTCACGGGTGTGGTCCGCCGCGTGCCCCGGATGTGACGTTCATCGTGATCGCGGAGTTCCGGGACGTTCGCCGCCGCGCCGCCCACCGGCACCGAAAACGGCGGCGAAACCCCCATCACCTGAGGTCACAGGGCTGCGGGCGGGCCGCGCGGGAGGTAGGCCACGTCCAGGGGGCCGCAATATCTGTGCCCGCTGAATGAGATATAGGACCGGGGCACGGCGAGTATTCCCCGAACGTCGGTCCGGTCCCAAATCATCGCCCGGACGGGGCCGATCACCCCGTGCTACTGTCGATCTCAGTTGCAGGTGTGGTTGCCACAAGGTTTTTTCCGACGGGTTAATCAGCACGGCGACACGGGATTCACGCAGGGTGAATTCCGAAACCGCCTCCGAAGGAGAAATAACATGGCTACTGGCACCGTGAAGTGGTTCAACGCGGAAAAGGGCTTCGGCTTCATCGAGCAGGACGGCGGCGGCGCCGACGTCTTCGCCCACTACTCCAACATCGCCGCCCAGGGCTTCCGTGAGCTGCTGGAAGGCCAGAAGGTGTCCTTCGACATCGCGCAGGGCCAGAAGGGCCCGACGGCCGAGAACATCGTTCCGGCCTGACGCTCGGCACCGCCGCGCTAACTTCGCAGCTGGGGCCCGCACCTTGCGGTGCGGGCCCCAGCTCGCGGCATTTCAGGGCGCATCACACACATCGCCTCGGCCCGTTCTCGCGATTCTCTGCGCCGCTCACCGGCTGCGGGAATTCCTTGATACGTGCCGCATCAAGGAAGGTTTCGCATGAATCGCACACGTTCAAATGCCACCCGCTCAAATCCCACCCGTGGCCGTTCCGGCACTTCGTACCGTGGTTCCAGGCCGTCCGGACACCGGCAGACCGTGCAGGGCGAGTTCGCACCCCCGAAGACGATCACTCCCGCGCTCCCCGCGGTCGAGGCGTTCGCCGATCTCGCCATGCCCGAGCGGCTGCTGGCCACGCTGGGCCGTGAAGGCGTGACCGCGCCGTTCCCGATCCAGGCGGCGACCCTGCCGAACGCCCTGGCCGGCCGCGACGTCCTCGGCCGTGGCCGCACCGGCTCCGGCAAGACCCTCGCCTTCGGCCTCGCCAC
Source organism: Streptomyces sp. NPDC058307 (assembly GCF_042880295.1). Classification (NCBI taxonomy): domain Bacteria; kingdom Bacillati; phylum Actinomycetota; class Actinomycetes; order Kitasatosporales; family Streptomycetaceae; genus Streptomyces; species Streptomyces sp. NPDC058307. The sequence continues at coordinate 57,731 of NZ_JBHVYZ010000045.1, read as the reverse complement.
CCTGGCCCGTACGGCCGGACAGCGTGCCGAGCCGCGCAAGCCGCTCGCCCTCGTGCTCGTCCCCACCCGCGAGCTCGCCCAGCAGGTCACCGACGCGCTCACCCCCTACGCCCGCTCCGTGAACCTGAAGCTGGCCACCGTCGTCGGCGGCATGTCCATCGGCAGGCAGGCCGGTGCGCTGCGCGCCGGGGCCGAGGTGGTCGTGGCCACGCCCGGGCGGCTCAAGGACCTCATCGACCGCGGCGACTGCCGGCTGGACGAGGTGGCCATCACGGTCCTCGACGAGGCCGACCAGATGGCCGACATGGGCTTCATGCCCCAGGTCACCGCCCTGCTCGACCAGGTGCGTCCGGGCGGGCAGCGGATGCTCTTCTCCGCCACCCTGGACCGCAACGTCGACAAGCTGGTGCGCGGCTACCTGCACGACCCCGTCGTCCACTCGGTCGACCCCTCGGCCGGCGCGGTCACCACGATGGAGCACCACGTCCTGCATGTGCTCGACGCGGACAAGCACCGGACGACCACCGAGATCGCGGCACGCGACGGCCGGGTGATCATGTTCCTCGACACCAAGCACGCGGTGGACCGGCTGACCAAGCACCTGCTGAGCAGCGGCGTGCGTGCCGCGGCCCTGCACGGCGGCAAGTCCCAGCCGCAGCGCACCCGCACCCTCGCCCAGTTCAAGACCGGGCACGTGACCGTGCTGGTGGCGACCAACGTGGCGGCGCGTGGCATCCACGTCGACAACCTCGACCTGGTCGTCAACGTGGATCCGCCCACGGACCACAAGGACTACCTGCACCGCGGCGGCCGTACGGCCCGCGCCGGCGAGTCCGGCAGCGTCGTCACCCTCGTCACCCCGAACCAGCGCCGCGAGATGACCCGCCTCATGACGGCGGCCGGCATCACCCCCCGGATCGCCCAGGTGCGTTCCGGCGAGGAGGAGCTGAGCCGCATCACCGGGGCCCAGGCGCCTTCCGGTGTTCCGGTGGTCATCACCGCGCCGCAGGCGGAACGCCCCCGCCGCACGTCCTCCTCGTCCCCGTCCTCGTCCCCGTCCCGGGGTCGTCGTGGGCGCCGGGGCCAGGCGGGCACGGGCCGTCCCGCGGGCGAAGCGGCACGCCGCAGCGCACCGCGCCGGACCGGCTTCGGCTCCGCCGCCTAGGACGGCTGCGCCGGCCCGCTCACGACCCCACCCCTTTCCCCGCAGGAGGCACCCATGACGCCGACCCAGACGCCACACGTGGTCCTCGACCGGCAGGGGCCCGGGCCCCGGGTCAGTGACGACATGACGGTCGAGGTGGCTCTGTCCCTCATGGCCGGTGCCCGTGTCGATCACCTCGTCCTGTGCGACGGGGACGAGCAGCGCACGGGCATGGTCACCCTGGCCGGGCTCGCCGTTCTCCGGGACAGCGCCGCCTACACCGACCGGCTCCAGCTGCGGGAGGTCCTCGGCCTCGCCGGCTGACCCGCCTTACCCCGGTTCCACCTCAGGTCCGATGGGGCCCTGCCGACGCGCGTCGGCAGGGCCCCATCGCCGTATCCGGGCGCGGTTCCTCGCATCGAAGGATGTCTGCGTCACACGAGCGCCAAAATCTCCTCTTGCCAGAGTAGACATTGGCTCCTGACGTGGTTACTGTTCTTCTCGTAGACATGGTCAAGCGAGGAAAGAACGGAGGACAGACGCCATCAGGATCGCCCGGCCCGACGTGTTCGGCCCGGGTACCGCAAGACCCCGGATTGGATGGTGGTCCCCGGTCACGCAGCCGCGATCCCCGCACCCCTCCCGTCACCGGGCCGGGTAGCGGAAACAGAAGGTCGGCACAGCATGAGGGCCGACAGATGGTGTTGAATTCCCTTCGGGGCCCCGGTGCCGTACGGCATCGGGGCCCCTCGACGCGTTGCACAACGAGGTGACATGACAGCAGATATTCCACTCGGCGATCGCCTGGACGACGACGACTACCCCGCGTACACGATGGGCCGGGCGGCAGAGATGCTCGGCACCACCCCGGGCTTCCTGCGAGCCATCGGGGAGGCCCGGCTGATCACGCCTCTGCGCTCGGAGGGCGGACACCGCCGGTATTCCCGCTACCAACTGCGGATCGCCGCCCGCGCCCGCGAGCTCGTCGACCGCGGCACCCCCATCGAAGCCGCCTGCCGCATCGTCATCCTCGAGGACCAGCTCGAGGAAGCACAGCGCATCAACGCCGAGTACCGCCGCGCCGCGAACACGACGTCCGACAACTCCGGGTCCCGCGCCGGCTGACGGCGCGGTGGTGTCACCAGCTGACCGCGTCGTCCATCGACTGCTGCCAGTAGGTGACCTCGAGCGAGTCGTCGACGTAGACGCCCTTCGCGGGCAGCGACGGGTGTGCGCCCGTGCCGACGCTCTCGTCGCCGGAGCGGCCGTGGAAGTAGACGGTCAGGGACTTCGCGGTGTGGCCGTTCGCGCCGCTGCCGTCGGTCGCGGACAGGCTCACCGAGGCGTAGCCGGACTCGCCCGGCGCGAGCGTGACGACCGCCTGCGGCTGCGAGGCCTCGATGACCGGGGGCACGGCCTGGGCCTCCCCGAAGCGGACCGCCGGGTAGCCGTAGAGATAGCAGCTCTTGCTGCCGGTGTTGGTGACCGTGAGCAGCATGTGGTTCACCGGGCGGGTCAGCGGGGCCGCGACCGTCCGGGTGGTGGAGCCCTCGCAGGTGACCGGCTTGCCGGAAGAGGTGGGCACCTTCGTCGACACGGGGGTGCGCGCGGCGGACGTCGCGGTGCCGCCGGAGGATCCGGCGCCGGAGGATCCCGTGGCGGCCGACGGGTCGGTGACGGCCGAGGAGCCCGAGGGAGCCGGGGTGCCGGAGGCCGTCGCCGGAGAGGAGACCGCCGGGCTCGTGCTCGCCGCACGGCCCTCGTCCTCGGTGCCTGTTCCGTCGTTGCACGCGGTCAGCGAGAGCGCGGCGAGGACGGTGGTCGCGGCGGCGGCGACGAGACGGGTGCGGGAGATCTTGGACATGGTGCGGTGCCCCTTCGGAGATCGGGTGGCGTGGTGATTGGATGACCGAAGCTTGTGAGGTGATCCGTCCCGACCGCCACGTTCAGCGGGCAGTTGGGGACGCTGGAACGCCGAAACGGGCTCTGACCAGGGGGAACGCGCTGACCCTGGAATGCGTTGCTGGAATGCGGGGGGGTTGAGGGGAACGGGTGTCAGGGGCAACGGGGACCGAGCGGACCGAGGCGTTCGCGCAGTTGCTGCGGGAGCTCAAGGACCGGTCGGGGCTGAGCTACGGGACGCTCGCCAAGCGTCTGCACATGAGCACGTCGACGCTGCACCGCTACTGCAACGGCACCGCCGTGCCGGTCGACTACGCCCCGGTGGAGCGCCTCGCGCGGGTCTGCCGGGCCACACCGCAGGAGCTGGTGGAGCTGCACCGGCGGTGGATCCTGGCGGACGCGGAACGTGGGCGCAGGCCGGACCAGGTCACGGCGAAGGGCCCGGATCAGGAGGCCGCCGGTGCGGAGCCGGGTGAGCCGGTTGCCGTCGACACCCCGGTCGAGGCCGCCCCGCCTCGTCGTCTCTCCTGGCTCCGTCGTCGCCGTACCGTGCTGATCGCCTCCGTCGCGGTGGTCGCCGCGCTGGGGCCCGTCGCCTACGCCCTGCGCCCGGTGGACACCCGCGCCGGGGACACCACTGTGCCGGCGTCCACCGGCAGCACCCCGGACACCGGGTCCGCCGGGCAGCCCTCCCCCACCCCGTCCGCCGACGCGAGCACACGCAAGCCGTCCGCGTCGGCCACCAGCTCTCCGACCGGGACAGCCGGTTCGAAAAGCACCCCGAAGGGACAGGGCAAGCAGGACGCGGGCCCGGCCACCACCGGTGTCCCGCTCACCGTCGACGTCCGCCCCTACGTCTACGAGGACCCGTGCAGCCAGCACTTCCTCGTCGACAGCGACCCCGACAAGGTCGGCCCGCCGGCGCCCGGCGAGCAGGACGCGCCGCGCTGGGCAGCCGCCTACGGGGCGGTCTCCTCGGGCGAGCAGCGGATCGCGCTCACCGTCCAGGGCACCGGCGAGGAGACCGTCGTACTGAACGCCCTGCACGTCCGTTTCCTCACCAAGGGCGCGCCACTCGCCTGGAACGACTACTCGATGGGCGTCGGCTGCGGAGGCGGTGTCGGCACCAAGTCCTTCGACATCGACCTGGACAACGGCAGCCCCACCGTCACCGCGAAGAACGGCCAGCGCGACTTCCCGTACAAGGTCAGCGAGTCCGACCCGGAGGTCTTCTACGTCACCGCCCGCACCAAGGCGCACGACGTCCGCTGGGACCTCAGCCTGGACTGGTCCAGCGGCGGCCGCAGCGGCACGGTCCACCTGGACGACGGCGGCAGGCCGTTCCGCACCAGCGCCGACGTGGGCCGCCCGGGCTACGACTATCCGCTGGGCGGCGGCGAGTGGATCGAGCGGACGGGCGGCTGAACCGCGCGTCCGCCGCGGTTCACAGCAGTTCGGGCTGCGGCTGCGGCGCTCGCGCCGACGGGTTCGCCGGTTCCCACCGGGCGACGGTCCGCGTGTAGCCGTAGATCACCGAGGCCAGTGCCAGCAGGAGCAGGGGACCGGCCAGCCAGGGGTACTCGGCCATCCGTACCGGCAGGAAGCGGTACGACAGCAGGAGTGCGAGGAAGACGGCCGCGCCGTAGGCGGTCAGCCGGAGCGCGGAGCGGTCCCAGCCGCGGTCGTAGGCGCGCAGTCCCGCCTCGATGGTGAGGGTGAAGACCACGCCGGCGACGAGGTCCACGCCGTAGTGGTAGCCGAAGCCCAGCGTGGCGCAGAGGGTGGCGATCAGCCAGAAGGTGCCCGCGTACCGCAGGAACCGGGGGCCCGTGCGGGAGTGGATGAGGATCGCGGTGGCCCACGCCGTGTGCAGGCTGGGCATGCAGTTGCGCGGGGTGACCCCGTCGAACGGTATGGAGTGCGGGGCGGATATCGGCGGCGGTGTCTGCGGCCACAGGTTCGCCACCGCCCAGCGCCCGTCGCTCGGTATCTGCGGCGACCACAGGGCGATGGACGCCCAGTGGTCGGTGCCGGTGCCGTAGGCGAAGACCGGGCCGACCACCGGGAAGATCATGTAGATGGCCGGTCCGAGCAGGCCGATCAGCAGGAACGTGCGCACCAGGTGATGGCGCGGGAAGCGGCGCTGGGCCGCCACGTGGCGCAGCTGATACAGCGCGACGACCACCGCGGCCACCGCGAGCTGGCCGTAGATGGTGTCGAGGAAGTTGAAGCCGACCGCTCCGGTGGCGGTGACGAGCCGGCCCATCAGCCACGACGGGTTGCCCAGGGCGTGGTCGGCGTTGGCGAGGTAGGGGTCGAGCACCTGCGGCCGGCTCTTCGCGGTGATCAGCAGCCAGGTGTCACCGGTCTTGCGGCCGGCCACCAGCAACATGCCCAGCCCGACGCCCTTCAGCAGCAGGACGCGCTCCGGGCCGGTGCGGCGGGTGAGGGCGATGACCGCGCAGCCCACGAGCACCCACAGCGCGCCGTTGCCGAAGGGGTGGCCGTGGGTCACCTCGATGTCGCACACCCACCGGACCACCGCGAACGCGAGGTCGATGCCGATCGCGGCACCGAACGCGAGGAACCGCTGCCGCCAGGTGAGCACCACCGTCATCAGTGCCAGGCCGGCGTACAGCAGGGGGCCCGACTTGGGCGGGCACACGAACTCGCGTGCCTGGGTGGTGAGCGGTCCCGGCAGGCCGTAGTGGTGGGCGGCGCACTCCATCGCGACGAAGAACCCGAGGGCCACGACGGCCCCCACGGCCCAGAGTCCCGCTCGCGAAGGAATCCGCGGTGGCATTTGTATCACTTTCAGCCAGTTTCACTAGATCTCGTCAGGGAACCGCCTGCCCGACTGAGGAAGAGGGAAGGATCCCCGTCCGGGTTCCTGTGTCCCCCCTGAGAAACCCGGCCGACCGAAGATGCAGGGTAAGGCATGGCAGCACTAATCGAACACCGGACGGAGAGGGTCCGGCCAGGTCAGGAGATGGCCCTCAGTCCGCCGTGGGACGGACGGCTGAGTTCGTGGACCGCCTCGGCCGTCGCCTCGTCCGCGGGGAGGAGGACGAGCAACTGCTGCGCGTCCGCGGAGAGTTCGAGCGTCTCGCGGACCAGCCGGAGTTCGGGCCCGGAGGGATGCCGCAGCCGGAGGTCCCCGCGCCGTGGAACGACGTGCCGGTTCAGGCGGCGGGTGAGTTCGGGACCGGCCGCGGGTGCGAGTTCCGCGGTGAACCACTCGTGGGAGTCGAGGGACGGTCCCAGCCACAGGTCGAAGGCCCGCTCGTCAGCGACGTCGTCCCAGTCGGCGAAGAAAGACCGGGCGCGGGGGTCGGTGAAGACGTACCGGGTGAGGTTCGGGGTGTCGGAGTCGAGCAGTCCGGTCCCCCTCGTCACCGCCTCGAACGCGCCGGTGTGGGCGAGGACGTCGCCCATCCGGTTGGTCACCAGGGCGATGCCCGGCTCCAGCAGGCGCAGCGTCCGCAGCACCGAGGGCCGTACGTGGCGCGACGGCGGGGCGGGCCGGGTGTGGGCCACGCACTCGCCACCACTGATCTTCGTGAGATAGCGCAGGTGGTCACGCTCGGCGGCGTCGAGGCCGAGCGCGTCGGCCAGGGCGTTGACCACCGCGATCGAGGGATTGCGGTCACGGCCCTGCTCGATGCGGGTCAGGTACTCGACGCTGATGCCGGCCCGGGTGGCGAGGTCCGATCGCCGTAGCCCCGGTGACCTGCGGCGGCCGTGGTCCGGCAGGCCCAGCGACGCCGGCTGGATGCTGTCCCGCTTGGCCCGGACGAAATCCCCCAGTGGTGTCCCCATGGTCCGAGCATAGGTTCCGGGCCGCCGCCTGCGGAGGGCTCAGGGTGGCCCTGCGGGGGCCAGCCTGAGCCCGGCCTGGCTGCGGACGCGGCGGGGTTCGATCGTGGTGGGCATGGCAAACGACAAGCACAAGCTGGTGGTCATCGTCGGAAGCGTCCGCGAAGGGCGGTTCGGTCCGGTCGTGGCCTCGTGGGTCGCCGAGCAGGCCGCGGCACACGGCGGGTTCGAGGTGGAGGTCGTCGATCTGGCCGGGATCGACGTCCCGCTGTCACTGCCCGCGGTGTCGCCGAAGTACGCGGGGGACGACTATCCGCGGCCGGCCGGGATGGAGTCGCTGACGTCGGCCCTGGAGAGCGCCGACGCGTTCATCGTGGTCACACCGGAGTACAACCACAGCTACCCCGCGTCCCTGAAGGCGGCGATCGACTGGCACTTCACCCAGTGGACGGCCAAGCCGGTCGCCTTCGTCAGCTACGGCGGCGCGGCGGGCGGCCGCCACGCGGTGCTGCACCTGGAGAACGTCCTCACCGAACTGCACGCGGTGACGGTCCGCGACGGCCTCGCCTTCCCCAACTACTTCACCGCGTGGCAGGACGGCCACCCCCTCGACCCCGGGACCGCCGGATACGCCAAGACCCTGCTGGAACAGCTGTCCTGGTGGGCGCGCGCCCTGCGCTCGGCCCGCGAGACCACGCCGTACCCGGCGTGAGCCGACATGAGCCGACGGCGAGGGGACATCCCGAGCGTGTGGTGGATCACTGTGGGGGTCGAGGGGTGCTTCTCGGGGACTTCGGGCGGGCGCAAAAGTCTGGTGTGGTGACGTCACATATGCGGATGCGTCGGCGTTGGTCTGCGCCATGAGGCGGCCGTTGGCATCCCGTCGTCCTGGAGGACCGGCTCACCGAGGCCTCCGCAGGAACGAGGAGACGAGCCGGCGGCCGGACGAATAACTGTCACGGCCGCAACAGAATCATGGGCGGGGCGCAGCAAGGTTTTCGACCAGGGCGCCACCACGATTCAAGTCGGTGTAGATCCACCCACCTACCCTGTGTTACCGTGATAAAAGTTGCAGTTTTGGTTTCCGGAGAATTTCTTTTTGGAGTTCACCGGCGTCTTTCCGGATCTTCCGGAGGGGAGTCCATCGCGGCGACTCGGGGTCCGTACAGTGCGGGTCCCGGCACTGCCCCCTAGGGAGATTCAATATGGCATCTGGCACCGTGAAGTGGTTCAACGCGGAAAAGGGCTTCGGCTTCATCGAGCAGGACGGTGGCGGCGCGGACGTGTTCGCGCACTACTCCAACATCGCCACCTCCGGCTTCCGCGAGCTTCAGGAAGGCCAGAAGGTTACCTTCGACGTCACGCAGGGCCAGAAGGGCCCGCAGGCCGAGAACATCGTTCCCGCCTGACGCTGACGCGTATCTTCACGGCTGGGGCCCGCACTCTTGGGGTGCGGGCCCTGTCCCATTGCCCGTGAACAATCTGATTGTCCCGAAGAATCTTATTATCTTCGCTTTGTTTCTCCCCGGCTCTTTCTTGCGAATTCTCGTGCGGCTTCGCCGCGCCCAGCAGGAATTCCTCGACACGTGCCGCACGCATCGAGGAAGGGTTCCCCTCCCCCATGAACCGCACCCGTCGTACCGGGAACAACGGGAACAGCACGTCCCGCCTGCACTCCCGGGGCGCGAGCCACCAGCGCTCCCGCCCGGCCGCCGCACCCGGCGGCGAGTTCACGCTCCCCACCACCGTCACCGAGGCCCTGCCCGCGGTGGAGGCGTTCAGCGAACTCGACCTGCCCGAGCGTCTGCAGGCCGCGCTTCTCGCCGAGGGTGTGACCACGCCCTTCCCCATCCAGGCCGCGACCCTGCCGAACTCGCTGGCCGGCCGTGACGTCCTCGGCCGTGGCCGCACCGGCTCGGGCAAGACGCTCGCCTTCGGCCTGCCGCTGCTGGCCCGCCTGGACGGACAGCGCGCCGAGCCCCGGCACCCGCTCGCCCTGGTCCTCGTACCGACCCGCGAACTGGCCCAGCAGGTCACCGACGCGCTCACCCCTTACGCGCGGGCGCTGCGCCTGCGCGCGGCCACCGTCGTCGGCGGCATGTCGATCGGCCGGCAGGCGTCCGCGCTGCGGGCCGGCGCCGAGGTCCTCGTGGCGACGCCCGGCCGGCTCAAGGACCTCATCGAGCGCGGCGACTGCAGCCTGAACCAGGTCAGCATGACCGTCCTGGACGAGGCCGACCAGATGACCGACATGGGCTTCATGCCCCAGGTCACCGCCCTGCTCGACCAGGTACGCCCCGACGGCCAGCGGATGCTGTTCTCCGCCACGCTCGACCGCAACATCGACCGGCTGGTGCGGAACTACCTGCACGACCCGGTGGTGCACTCGGTCGACCCGTCCGCGGGCACCGTCACCACCATGGACCACCACCTCCTGCACGTCCGGGACGACGACAAGCACGCCACCGCCACCGAGATCGCCGCCCGCGAGGGCCGCGTGATCATGTTCCTCGACACCAAGCACGCGGCGGAGCGCCTGGCCAAGCACCTGCTGTCGGTGGGCGTGCGGGCCTCCGCGCTGCACGGCGGCAAGTCCCAGCCGCAGCGCACCCGCACCCTCGGCCAGTTCAAGGACGGCCAGGTGAGCGTCCTGGTGGCCACCAACGTCGCGGCCCGCGGGATCCACGTGGACGACGTCGACCTCGTCGTCAACTTCGACCCGCCCGCCGATCACAAGGACTACCTGCACCGCGGCGGCCGTACCGCACGCGCCGGGGAGTCCGGAACCGTCGTCACCCTGGTCCTGCCGCACCAGCGGCGCGCGGTGGACCGTCTGATGTCCGACGCCGGCGTCACCGCGCGGACCACCCGGGTCCGCCCGGGCGAGGCCGAGCTGAACCGCATCACCGGCGCCCGCACCCCCTCCGGCGTGCCCGTCGTCCTCCCCGCCCCGGCGCCCGCCGAGACCCCGAAGCGCTCCGGGTCCGCGGGACGCAGCCGCAGCGGCCGCCCCGCGCGGGGCCGGGGCGGCCGCCGCTCCACCCCCACCAGCCGATAGCCGTACGACCCACTGACGGGCCCGGTGGCCGCGCCGCCGGCGTCCCCGTCGAGAAGGAGACGAACAGGGCCGCACCCTGGCCGTTCTCACCGTCACGTCCCCGCCCCCGTGGAGGCACCATGCGCATCGTCATCGCACGTTTTCCCTTCGACCTGACCATGAGCGAGGTCGAGAGGTCGATGGACGGCGTCCAGCCCGAACCCGCCACCGGCCTGTGTGTGACCGTCGGCCCCCACGTCTACCCGGTCAAGCAGGTCGGCCAGGTGATCACCCGGCAGGACCGCCGCGACTTCACCGCCAGCGAGGTCGGCAGGGCCCTGACCCGGCTCGGCTTCACCTGCCACGAGGTCCAGCCGCCCCGCCAGGAAGCCTTCAACGACCCGGCCGCGTCCCTCCCCTGGGCCGACACCCCGCTGGGCTGACGTCAGCCAGGCACCCGGCACCCCGCCGTCCGTATCCGGACCCCGCCCGCGAGCCCTGTTCGCGGGCTCTTTTCGTGGGCCGGTGCCGCCTCGCCCCCCGAGATCATCCCGTTGCGTTCCCCACCCCCGCCACCCCGTGCAAGACTGCGCCTCCTCACGGCGGCGCCGCCGTGTTCCTGCTGTCATCGCTTGAGCAGGGAGCTGCGCGGCGGGACGCTGGGAGCATGGACAGCAGGGGCGGCACACCCGGAGGCACCGTGGAGGGACGCGTACCCGAGGATCTGGCGGTCGTCGTCGACGCCGGCGGGACGATCACGGTGTGGAGCGCCGGGGCGCGCCGACTGCTCGGATACGAGGCCGAAGAGGTCGTAGGACGACCGGCGGCCGCACTGCTCGCCGCCGACCTGCCCGAGTCCGCGCGCCGCCATGTGGCCGGGGGCCGGCCCTGGGCCACCGAGATCGCGCTGCGGCACCGGGGCGGCCGCCGGGTCGTCGTACGGCTGAAGGGGACACCGCTCGCGAACGGCGACGGTGCGCGGCCGTGGCTGGTGACCGCCGCCGCCCAGGAGCACACGGCCGGGCCCGTCGAACCGGACGCGGAGGCCCTGTGGGACCTCACGCTCGCGCAGCTGCCCGTGCCGGTGGCGGTCTACGACACCGAGGCCCGGCTGGTGGCGGCCAACGAGGTCATGACCCGGGTGATGGGCCGCACGGTGGCCGAGATGCGCGGTCTGACCCTGTGGGAGATCGAGCCGAACCCGCCCTTCGACGAGTACGACCGCCTCCAGCGGCAGGTGCTGCGCACCGGCGAGCCGCTCTTCCACGAGAACTACGGACAGGCGCCCGGCGAGGTCCGGGGCCACGCCTGGTCGATGTTCCTGTCCCCGCTGAAGGACGGGAGCGGGGCGGTGCGGGGCGTGTCCGCGGCCGTTTTCGACACCACCGAGCAGTACTGGGCCCGCCGCCGCCTCGCCGTCCTCAACGACGCCAGCCTCCGCATCGGCAGCACCCTGGACGTGACCCGGACCGCCGAGGAACTGGCCGAGGTGGCGGTGACCGGATTCGCGGACTTCGTCACCGTGGACCTGCTGGAGTCGGTGGCCCTCGGCGCGGAACCGGAACCGGTGCCGCCGGACCAGCCGGTCACGGTACGCCGTACGGCGCAGCGATCGGTCCTCGACGGCTGCCCGGAGTCGGCGGTGGTGTCCGGCGAGCGGACGTTCTACCCGGTGGGCACGCCCCCGATGCAGGCCCTGATCGCCGGCCGCGGCACCCGGGCGGAGCCGCTGGACCCCGGGATGCAGGAGTGGGTCGACTCCTCCCGGGCCCGTGCCGAGTCCGTGGCCACGTACATGATCCACTCGGTGATGATGGTGCCGCTGCGCGCCCGGGGGGTCACCCTCGGCATGGTGCACTTCCTGCGGCACCGTACGACGGAGCCCTTCAGCGAGGACGATCTGCTGCTCGCGGAGGAGATCGTCGCGAGAGCCGCGGTGAGCGTGGACAACGCCCGCCGCTACACCCACGAACGCCGTACCGCGCTCACCCTCCAGCGCAGCCTGCTGCCCGAGCGCCCGCCGGACCTCGCGGCCATGGAGGTGGCGTACCGCTATCTCCCGGCGGGCTCCGGCGCGGACGTGGGCGGGGACTGGTTCGACGTCATCCCGCTGTCCGGCGCCCGGGTCGCGCTGGTCGTGGGCGACGTGGTGGGCCACGGCATCCACGCCTCGGCGACGATGGGCCGCCTGCGCACGGCCGTACGCACCCTCGCGGACGTGGACCTCGCCCCCGACGAACTCCTCACCCAGCTGGACGACCTGGTCGTCAGGCTCGACCGGGAGGAGGGGCCGGAGACGCGCGGCGGCCGGGCCTCGGAGACCATGCCCGCGGGCGAGGTGGGAGCCACCTGCCTCTACGCCGTCTACGACCCGGTCTCGCGCCGCTGCACCATGGCCCGCGCCGGCCACCCGCCGCCGGCCGTGGTCACCCCGGACGGCGAGGTCCGCTTCCTGAACCTGCCGGCCGGTCCGCCCCTGGGCCTCGGCGGTCTGCCGTTCGAGTCCGTCGAGGTGGAACTGGAGGAGGGCAGCCTGCTCGCCCTCTACACCGACGGACTGGTCGAGGCGGCCGACCGTGACATCGAGGTCGGTCTGAACCTGCTGCGCGGGGCCCTCGCCGACAAGGCGGGCCCGCTGGAGGAGACCTGCGACGACGTCCTGCGCACGGTCCTTCCCGCCCGCCCGGCCGACGACATCGTCCTGATGCTGGCCCGCACCTCGGCACTGGACGCGGCGAGGGTGCGCACCTGGCACCTCGAGCGCGACCCGGCGGCGGTGGCGCGGGCGCGGAAGGCCGCGAGCGAACAGGTCACGGCGTGGGGGTTGGGGGACGCGTCCTTCGCGACGGAACTGATCGTCAGCGAGCTGGTCACGAACGCCGTCCGCTACGGCGACGACCCCGTCGTCCTCCGACTGATCCGTGACTCCGCGCTGATCTGCGAGGTCTCCGACGGCAGCAGTACGGCTCCGCACCTGCGGCGGGCGAGGGTGTTCGACGAGGGCGGGCGGGGGCTGCTGCTGGTCGCGCAGATGGCAGAGCGGTGGGGAAGCCGGCAGACGGCCACGGGGAAGACGATCTGGGCGGAGCTGGGGTTACCGGGTGAGTAGGTCTTGAGCGGGTCTGCCTCCGGGCGGGTCTGTCTCCCGGCGGGTCCGTCTCCGGGCGATTGGGTCTCCCGGGTTGGCCGGTTCACGCGTGGCGGCAAACGGAACAGCGAATTCATCCGCCTGTGCGACGATGCGCCCGTGAACGCACCCTCCAGCCCTTCCGCCGGCCCACCCCCTACGGAGCCGGCCCCCAAGTCCCCTGGTTTCGCGGCGGAGTTCAAGGACGCCGTGACGTTCAGGGCGTTCGGCCTGGTCCTCGGCGGCCTGCTGGTCCAACTGGCCTTCGTGGTCTCGTACGTCGGCGCCTTCCACTCCCCCACCCCGCAGCGCATCCCGGTGGCCGTGGTGGCCCCCCAGCAGGCGTCGGCGAAGATCGTCGCCCAGCTCAACGCACTGGACGGCGACCCGGTGAAGGCGACGGCGGCCTCCAGTACGGCCGTCGCCCGCGAGTGGGTCATGACGCGCCGCACGGACGCGGCCTTCCTCTTCGACCCGAACGGCACCAAGGACACCCTGCTCGTCGCCTCGGCGGGCGGCCCGTCGGTCTCCCAGACGGCCACCCAGATCGCCCAGAAGATCGAGGCGTCCGAGAAACGCCAGATCTCGGTGACGGACATCCGCTCCCCGAACCCCGGCGACGGCCGCGGTATGACGTCCTTCTACCTGGTCCTGGGCTGGGTGATCGGCGGCTACCTCACCGCGACCATCATGGGCATGGCGTCCGGCTCCCGCCCCGCGAACCGCCCCCGCACCCTGATCCGCCTCGCGGTCCTGATCCCGTACGCGGTGGTGTCGGGCGTGGCCGGAGCGGTGATCGTGGGCCCGGTGTTCGACGCCCTGGGCGGCCACTTCTGGGCCCTGAGCGCGATCGGAGCCCTGACCGTCCTGGCCTCGGCGGCCACGGCACTGGCCCTGCAGACCCTGCTGGGCCTGCTCGGCACGGGCCTGGTCGTCCTCCTCTTCGTGGTCCTCGGCAACCCGAGTTCGGGCGGCGTCTACCCGGCCCCCCTGCTCCCCGCCTTCTGGAGCGCGATCGGCCAGGCCCTGCCGCCGGGCGCCGGCACGACGCTGGTCCGCAACACGGTGTACTTCTCGGGCCACGCGACGGGTTCGGCGCTGTGGGTGCTGGGGGCCTATGCGGTCGGTGGAGCGTTGCTGGCCTGGGGAGCGTCCTGGTGGCGGGAAACCCGAGGCGCTGCCCCCGCGCCTGCGGGCGGAACCACGACGAGGTATTGAGGTCCCCTCGTATCGACAAGGGGAGCGGTGTCGCTGAGGATCACGCGGTGACTGATGACGAGATCGTCCTGGCGGTCCGTGCGCAGGTGGCCGGGAGAGAGCTGCCCGGCCCGGCGTCTCCCGAGGACGTCGGCGCCTTCGAGCGGCTGGTCGGACATCCGATGCCCGTGCTGCTGAGGCGGATGTATCTCGAGGTCGCCAACGGTGGCTTCGGGTCCTGGCGGGTGGTCTCGCTGACCGGGACCGACGACTGGTTCAGTGACTGCGCGGACATCACCATGGCCTACCACGCGTTCGGCGGTCCCGACGGGGACGACCTCCCGTCGGGACTCGTCCCGCTGATGGACCGTGGCTGCGCGATGTGGACCCTCATCGACTTCCGCACCGGCGACGGCCAGATGTGGGACTGGGACCCCAACCTGTGCTGCATCCGGCACGCCCCCGCACCGCTCGGGCAGTCACTCGCGCAGTGGCTCACCGACTGGGTGCGCGGCCAGGCGCACGAGGGTCCCTACGAGCACCGCGTGACCGACAGCCCCAGATGTGAGCTCCCGTGAGGCCGGCTACACCTCGTCCGTGGCGAACAGGTCGAGGTGTCCGCACTTGGGGCAGCGGAGGGCCACTATCTGGCGTCGGGGACGGCCCATCCGCTTGGCGCCGCCGAAGATGCCCCGCTCCAGCGCGCCCTCGATCCAGCGCGCGTAGCCGCGGGAGGATTCGCCGGCGTCCTCGATGAAACCTTCGGTCAGACCGACGGTGCCGCAGTGCGTGCACGTGTGGTTGCTCATCCCGCGAGTGTAGGAAACGGCGAGCCGCTGCCGGTCACCGACGCCCTACGTCGCCGCCGCCAGCGCCGGTGCCGGTGCCCGCGCCACGTGCGCCCTGCGCAGGAACGGCCTCTCGACGGCGTAGTACGACAGCAGCGCCATCAGCAGTGTCAGCACCACCGTCCACGCCAGTCGTCCCTCCGTCACGCCGAGGGAGGCCAGGAGCCGCACCACCGGGTAGTGCCACAGATAGATCCCGTAGCTCAGGTTGCGGCCCACCCAGGCCAGGGGGGACAGGGCCAGCAGGCGGGAGAGCCGGTCTTCCGGGCGCAGTTCCAGGGCGGTGACCAGGGTGGCGGAGAGGGCCGCCACGGCGAGGAAGCCGATGGTGTACCACGCGGCCGTCCAGGCACCGAGGTCCTCGGTGACCGGTACCTGCCAGGCGATGAGACCCAGCAGGGCGAGGGCCGGCCACGCGAGGCGGCCCGACCAGGTGCGCAGGACGGCCAGGCGCGGGTCGTCGGAGCGCAGGCGGGCCAGGGCCACGGCGACCAGGGCGCCGGCCAGCAGCTGGTCGGCGCGGGTGTCGGTGCCGTTGTAGATGCGGTGGGCCGCGTCCGGGTTCCACAGGACGCAGCGCCACAGAAGGGGGAGCACGCACAGGGCGGCCGTGCACAGGAGGACCGTGCGGGCCCGGACCCGTCGCAGGAGAAAGAGCAGAGCCAGCGGCCACAGCAGGTAGAACTGCTCCTCCACGCCCAGCGACCAGGTGTGCGCGAGCGGGCTCGTGAGGTCGGAGTAGGCGCCGGGCTCCATGGCCCGTACGACGTTGGTGAGGAAGGCGGCGGACAGGCCCGCGGCCTGGAGCGAACCGTCGAAGCCCCACAGGGAGGTCGTCGACGCGAGCAGTACGCAGACCGCGCACAGGGCCAGCAGGGCGGGGACGAGCCGCAGCCAGCGGCGACGGTAGAAGGACATCAGGGAGATGCCGCCGCGGCGGACGTACTCGGCGATCAGCAGGCGGGTGATGACGAAGCCGCTGATGGTGAAGAAGACGTCCACGGCGACCGCGCCGCCCGGCAGCGCGTCGGGCTCCACGTGGTGGACGATGACCAGCGCGACGGCGAGGGTGCGCAGTCCGTCCAGACCGCTCACCCGGCCGGTACGGGACACCGCGGACGGAAAACCCCGGCTCGCACGGGATGCGACCGGGGCCGGGGGTCTGCGGACGCCGACCGCCGCGTCCGCTTCTTCCCGCTCCGTGTCCGCAACAGCCGTCGAGTCCGGTGCCTTCGCCATGAAAGAGATCTCTTCCCACCTGCCCGCTGAAACGAGTAATCCCGGTGCGCCTAACCGGAAAACACGCTCGCATGCCTCGCTGGGCACGGGCTGTGCGGAATCACGGCAGCATCACAGGACACGCACAGGGTGAGCTTGGGCACACGCGACAGGGCGGGTGGGCGTGGGGCGGGTACGGCTGGGTCCCCTGGCCGGCGCGCACGGCGCGGGCCAGGGTGACGGCACGCCCCAGAGGCGCGTCCACTGGGTGATCCGCGCTCGGGACGGCGACTACGGAAAGGAGCTCACCGGGCAGCACTGTCCGACCTCACCGCACCCTCAGGGAGGCGGGGGTCTCTTGTCAGGTGACGTGACGGGAGCTAGGCCGCTTCGGGCCGCGGGAAGGTCTCGTCCTCGTCGTCCCCGAAGTCCGGGGCCTGGAAGGGGTTCGTGGTGGGGGGCGGCAGGGCCGCGGGGGTGCGCTGGGGCTGCCCTTCGGGGGCGGAGAACAGCGAGGTCAGATCGATGAGAGGGAGTCCTTTCTCCTACAGCTTGGTCATCTTCGAGTACGGACTCAGGATCCGCATCTGCGACGAGCCGAAATCGACGAGTACCGCGATTCCGTCCTCGACGCCGATCACCCGGCCGAGACCGTACATGTCGTGTGTGACCTGGTCGCCCACCGCGAAGTGCTTGGGAGCGGGTGCGACCGGTGCCTTGAAGGGGCTGGTGGGCAAGTGACGCTTCTGTGCAGCAGGCTTTGTCATCCTCCTCAGTATGCGCCTACGGCCGCCCGGCACGCGCCGTCTGTCCAGGACCGATACGAACACGCAACGGGCCACGGCCCGCGGAACCGGTTCGACGACCACCGTGGACGGCCCGGCAGGGGGTGCCGCCGGGGTCCTGGGGGCTCGGCCGACCTTCTCCCGAGCGGTCTCGACGATCTCCACCTGAACGACGGTGGCCGCAGCCGGGCCCCTCACCCCCGTACGCTGCCCATCTCCGCCATGAAGGCCGCCGGGTTGCTGTCGAAGCCCCGGATCAGCTCGCCGAGGTGCCATGCTCCGGACGTGTCCCTGGTGAACTCCACGATCGTCGCGGCCGTCGCGTCCTCGAGGCCCGCGAAGTCGTCGGTCAGCAGTTGCCGGTAGCCCTCGACGACGAGCACCCCGACGTGGGAGAGGTCGCCGAAGGTGCGGGGGCCGCCGCTCTGGTGGATGGCGACGCCGACGACCACCCGGCCGTAGGCGGACGACAGGCGCTCGAACTCCAGCTCCATCACCTCGACGTAACCGAGGCCGAGGCCGGTCTCGCTGTGGCGCGTCATGGTGATCGTGCCGTCCGGCGAGCGGCTCTCGGTGTGCACGACGTACTCCGGCCGACCGTACGGATCGCCCGCCGCGTAGGTCGCGGCGACGATGTCGAGGTGCCGGGCCGGTTCCCCGTAGGGGCTCGGGTCCCACTTGAGCCGTACCTGGACCCTGTCAAGACCCGCACCATGGGCATGCATCAAGCCGCTCCCCGTCGGAGTTTCCCCGGGACTCGCCCGCTGGTTGAAGTATGTGCTCCGGTCGGCCTCTTGATACCTCGCCGGCGGTTATCTCCTGGTTAGATCTCGACGGGGAAGCCGTCAGCCGGCCTCAGCCCCCGAGCTGCGCCAGATGGCGGCCGTCTCCTCGGCGGCGCCGGGCGCCACGAGGAGCAGGGGCTGGTTGTGCGAGGGGAGTTCGGGCAGGGCCACCGCTCCCGCCTCGCGCGCGATCAGCAGCGCCGGGAGTCCGTCGACGGCGTGGAAGGAGCCGATCGCCGCCGCGGTCGCCCGGCCCGCCGCGACCTGAACGAGGGACAGTGCCGTCGAACCCATCACGCGCACCGTGCAGTGCCGGTCGGCGAGTTCGGCGAGGAGGGCGTCCATGCCGGGCCAGTGGGCGTGCGCGGCCCACTCGGTGAGGAAGACATGGCCGGTGAGGGTGGTGTGGGCGGCCGCGTGCACCCGGGTGCCGTTCACGTACGCCCCGCGGCCCTGTACGGCCGTGAACGTCTCTCCTCGCCAGGGGTCCGCGACCACGCCGAGCAGCGGGGTGCCGTCGGCGGCGGCCAGGCCCAGCGAGAAGGAGCACCAGCCCAGTGAGTGGGCGTAGTTGGTGGTGCCGTCGACCGGGTCGATCACCCAGTGCGGGGCGCCGGCCAGGCCCCCCGTCGTGCCGTACTCCTCGCCGACGATGCCGTGGTCGGGGAAGGCCCGCCCGAGCACCTCGCGGGTGTGTGTCTCCACC
Organism: Streptomyces sp. NPDC058307; assembly: GCF_042880295.1. Classification (NCBI taxonomy): domain Bacteria; kingdom Bacillati; phylum Actinomycetota; class Actinomycetes; order Kitasatosporales; family Streptomycetaceae; genus Streptomyces; species Streptomyces sp. NPDC058307. The sequence goes on along the minus strand of NZ_JBHVYZ010000045.1, from coordinate 39,166 downwards.
GCCTCGTCGGTCGCGGTCACGATGTCCGCGGGCCCGTCCTTCTCCCGCACCTCGGCAGCCGGGTCGCGCGGGCGCCGGATCGCCTCCGCCGCCCAGGCCGCGAGGTCCGTCGCGACCTCCAGTGCCCGGTCGAGATCCACGTCAGCCATGCCGGCCACCCTACGGGGACGGGGCCCGGTGGCCGGCGACCTTCCGGTGAACCCCGGGTGACCCGTGCCCCACCACGCGCTCCCACCGCGATGTCCCGCCCCTCACTCCTCCCCCTCCCCGCTCACCGACGGCTGCAAGGGCAGTGCCGTGCTCACCTCGAAGCCGCCCTCCGGGCGCGGTCCGGCGCGCAGTTCGCCGCCGACGGAGTGGGCGCGTTCGCGCATGCCCATGACGCCGAAGCCGTTCGCGGGCTCGGCGGCCGCGGTGGGCGTGCCCTCGTCGGTGACCGTGATGAGGAGACGGGGGCCGTCGTAGACGAAGCGGACCTGGGCGGTCCGGGTGGCGGCGTGCTTGGTGACGTTGGTGAGCGCCTCCTGCACGATCCGGAACGCGGTCAGGTCCACGCCCGGGGAGAGGGGCTGCGGCTCCCCCTCCGTGGTGACGGTGACGGCGATCCCCGCGGAGGCGCACGAGGAGACCAGCTCGGGCAGCCGGGCGAGGCCGGGGGCCGGCTCCAGCGGGGCGCCCTCGTCGTCGGTCTGCCGCAACAGGCCGAGGGTGGCCTTCAGTTCGCGCAGGGCCGAGGAGGTCGTACCGGTGAGGTCGTGCAGGATCCGCCTGGTCTGCTCGGGGTTGGCGAGCGCGAGATGCTCGGCGGTGCCGGCCTGGGCGTTGGCGAGGGCCAGGTGGTGGGCCACGACGTCGTGCAACTCCCGGGCGATCCGCATGCGTTCCTCGGTGACCCGCAGCCGCGCCTCCTCCTCGCGGGTGCGCTCGGCGTACTCGGCGCGCGCCTGGGTGGCCTCCAGATAGGCGCGCCGCAGCCGGGTCATGGTGCCGGCCGCCAGCGGCAGCAGCAGCCAGAAGACGGGGCCGACGGTCCGCAGGATCAGCGACACATGGCCCATCGAGTCGGAGAAGGCCGCCGCGAGCGTCAGCACCAGCATGGTCGACAGGCCGTAGGCGCGGATGGTCGTCCGCTCGGTCAGGGTGGCCAGCCAGTACAGCGAGGCCATGACGGGACCCAGCAGCAGGGGGGTGAGGAGGTAGCCCTGCGCGATCACGACCGTGGCGCAGACCGCGTTGACCACGACGGTGACGCGCGGGTGGGTGCGGTGCTTGAGCAGGGCGAGGCAGGACACGCCCATGAGGACCACGGCCAGCCTGTCGTCGTCCGGCGGCGCGGCTCCGGGCAGTGTGAGCGACGCGCCGAGCGTCGCGGAACCCATCAGCGCCATGACCAGGGCCAGGTCGACCAGGAAGGGATGGCGGTCCGAGAAGTGCTCCAGACGGTCCGTGTAGCGCCGCTCCGGGCTCGTGGTCATCGGGTACTCCGGTGGGTGGGCTCAGGGACCCATGGTGCGGGAACGGGGCCGCCCGCGTCGTACGGCGACACGGGCGGCCCCTGGTGGGGGGTGGGGGTCAGACGTGTACGGCCTCCGGGTGGGCGGGCGCCGGCTCGGGGGTGTCGGCCGCCCTGGTGAGCGCCTCGCCCTCGACGTCCACCCGGGGCAGGGCCCGGTCCAGCCACTTCGGCAGCCACCAGGCCTTGTCGCCGAGCAGGGCGAGCACGGCGGGCACGATGGCCATGCGGACCACGAAGGCGTCAAGCAGGACGGCGCCGGCCAGGCCGAAGCCGATCATCTTGATCATGGAGTCGCTCTCGCCGATGAACCCGGCGAAGACCGCGATCATGATCAGGGCCGCGGCCACGACCACCCGGGCGCTGTGCCGGAACCCGGAGGTGACGGCCTGGTGGGGCGTCTCGCCGTGGACGTACGCCTCGCGCATCCGGGAGACCAGGAAGACCTCGTAGTCCATGGCGAGGCCGAAGACGATGCCGACCAGGAAGATCGGCATCAGGCTCATGATCGGGCCGGTGGTCTCCACGCCCAGGAGTGAGGCGCCGTGGCCCTCCTGGAAGACCACGACGACCGCGCCGAGGGAGGCCAGGACGGAGAGCAGGAAGCCGAGGGCCGCCTTCAGCGGGACGAGCAGGGAGCGGAAGACCACCAGCAGCAGCACGACCGCGAGACCCACCACGACGATCAGGTACGGCACCAGCGCGGACTGCACCTTCCCGGAGATGTCGATGTTCAGCGCGGTGGTGCCGGTGACCTCGAAGGTGGCACCCGTCTCGGACTCGACGCCGGGACGCTCCCCGCGGATCGTCGTGACGAGGTCCTTGGTCTTCTCGTCGGTCGGCGCGGTGGACGGCACGACCGAGAAGACGGCGGTGTCACCGGCCTCGTTGAAGCGCGCCGGGGAGACGGACACGACGCCCTCCGTCGCGCCTATCCCCTTCGCGATCGCCGACGCCGCCCCCTTGGCGTCGGCGTCCCCCTTCGCGTCCACCACGACGGTCAGGGGGCCGTTGAAGCCCGGTCCGAAGCCCTCGGCGAGCGCGTCGTAGGCCCGGCGTTCGGTGGTGGAGGTGGGCTTGGCCTCGTCGCCGGGCATGCCCAGCTCGAGGGCGGTCATCGGCACGGCGAGGGCGCCGAGACCGACCACGCCGAGCAGCAGCACGGGCAGCGGGCGGCGCAGCACGAACCGGGCCCAGCGGGTGCCGCCGTTGTCCTTGGCGTCCTGTTCCGTACGGCCGCTCTTCCGGTCCTTGCGGCGCAGTACCGCGTTCGGCCAGAAGCCGAGGAACGCCGGGACCAGGGTCAAGGCGACGAGGACGGCGACGACGACCGCGCCCGCGGCGGCCAGCCCCATCTTGGTGAGCATCGGGATGCCGACCACCGAGAGCCCGGCGAGGGCGATGACGACGGTCAGGCCCGCGAAGACGACCGCCGAGCCGGCCGTACCGACCGCGAGGGACGTCGCCTCCTGGGGTGCCCGGCCCTTGGCGCGCTCCTCCCGGTAGCGGGAGACGACGAACAGGGCGTAGTCGATGCCGACCGCGATGCCCAGCATCGTCGCCAGGGTGCCGGTCGTGGTGGACAGGCCGAGGGCGCTGGAGAGCGCGAGGATCGAGGCCATGCTGACGCCGACGCCGATGAGCGCGGTCAGCAGCGGGAGTCCGGCGGCGGCCAGCGAGCCGAAGGTGACGAGGAGGACGACCGCGGCGATCGCGACACCGATCATCTCGGCCGCACCGCCCGCGCCACCGCCGTCGGCCATGGCGCTGCCGCCGGCGTCGACGGTCAGCCCGCTGTCCCGGGCCTGGTCGATGGCCTTCTCCAGCTCTGCCTTGCCGGCGTCGGTGAGGTCGTTCGCGGCGACCTTGTAGGTGACGGTCGCGTACGCCGTCGTGCCGTCCCTGCTCACCGCCTTCGCCCGGAACGGGTCCACGGCGGACGCGACCTGCGAGCCGTCGGCCAGGTCCGCGACGGCGTCCTCGACGGCCTTCCTGTGACCGGCCGCGGTGACCTTCTCACCCTTCGGCGCGACGAAGACGACCCGCGCGGTCGCGCCGTCGGCCGTGACCCCCGGGAAGCGCTGATCCATCAGGTCGAACGCCTTCTGCGACTCGATGCCCGGCATCGAGAACCCCTCGTCGGCCGCGCCCGGCGCCTTCAGGGCCCCCAGCCCGACGGCGGCCAGGACGGCCGCCCAGACCAGGGCGACGTACCAGCGTCGCCGGAAGGCCAGGCGGCCCACGCGGTAAAGAAAAGTAGCCACGGCGGGGGTCTCCACATCTGATGCCGAACGGTCCACCCAGGCTGACCGGACGACACCCCCCGCGTCGTCGTGCGCCTGCCGACAATCCCCGCTACTGAGAACGCAGTACGCGACCGACCCCGAGTCAGCCCACGGGACTACCGGCGGCAGGCGGGAGGCGGAAACCGGGACGCGGGAACCGGGACGTGTCTTTTTCTGTGTTCCCTCTGTGAGAGCACCGGTTCAATGAGGCTTGACCAGCCCCAAGGGGGAACAGAGACAGTGAAGTTCAGACGAATAGGACTCGCGGGAGCCGCGGTGGGCGCGCTCACCATGGCCTGGACCGGGTCCCCGGTCTCGGCGGCCCCGCAGCCCACACCGACCGTGCCGACCCTGACCTGGTCGGACTGTCAGGGCGGCTTCGAGTGCGCCGACGCCCAAGTGCCCCTGGACTACCGGGAGCCGCAGGGCAGGACCCTCACCCTGGCCGTCATACGCAAGAAGGCGGCCGACCCCTCCCACCGCAAGGGCACGCTGTTCCTGCAGCCCGGCGGCCCCGGCAACTCCGGTGTGGACTTCGTGCGCGGCAACTACGCCGACCTGCCGGCCGCACTGCGCGACGACTTCGACGTGTTCGGCTACGACGTGCGCGGCGTCGGCCGGAGCTCGCAGGTCGTGTGCTGGGACGACCCGACCTACACCGGCGCCGTCACCGCCGCCAAGGGCGTCCCCGGCCCCGACGCCTACGAGCCCGCACTCCGGCAGGCCGCCGACTTCGACCAGGCCTGCCAGAACAACGCCGGCGATCTGCTGCCGTACGTCGGCACCCAGTACGTGGCCCGGGACATCGACCTCCTGCGCGAGGCCCTGGGAGAGAAGCAACTGACCTACTACGGGCGGTCGTTCGGCTCCTACATCGGTACGGTCTACGCCGCGATGTTCCCGAAGCGGGTCCGCGCCCTCGCGCTCGACGGGGCGTACGACCCGGAGCACTACACGAACCGGCCGTACGCCTACGACCGGCCGCAGTACCTCGCCCTGGACGGGGCCATGAGCCGCTTTTTGGACTGGTGCAAGGCCGACCAGGCGACCTGCGGCTTCGGCGACGGCGACCCGCGCGGGGCGTTCGAGAAGCTGAAGGCGGACCTGGACGCCAACCCGGTGCCGACGGCCAACGGGGGCCAGGCCAATGGCTACACCCTCGTGTACCGGCTGATGTTCAACATCAACGAGGGCAAGGTCATCTGGCCCTCCTTCGGTGAGGCCCTGCGCAAGGCGCAGCTGCGCGACAACACCTCGTTCCTGCTGCGGCCGCCGTCCCCGGCCAGTTTCAAGTTCCTCAACCCGAACGTCGTGGTCGAGTGCGTCGACAAGAAGTACCCGGCCGACCGGGACAGGCTGAGGCGCGAGGTCACGACCAACGCCGCGCTGGCCCCGCTGCTGGGCCCGGCCATGGCCTTCGGCCCGCCGACCTACGACCACCAGCACGCCACGGCGTGTGTGCAGTGGCAGGGCGAGCACACCAGCCGCTATGCCGGCAACTTCCACGCGAAGGGCTCCGCGCCGATCCTCGTCATCGGCAACACCGGTGACCCGGACACCCCGTACCAGGACGCGGTGGCCCTCTCCCGTGAGCTCGACAACGGCCGCCTGCTCACGTTCAGGGCCGAGGGGCACACCGCCTTCGGCCGCAGCGCGTGCGCGCAGGCCGCCGTCACGGACTACCTGGTGGACCTGAAGGTCCCGGCCCGCGGCGCGAGTTGCGCGGACGAGACCCCGCCCCCGTCGTCCGAGCCCACGGTGGCCCCGCCCGGCACGACGCTCACCGAACTCCGCAACGGCGTGAGCGACCGGGTCGACCACATCGGCTCGCTGCGCTGACGGCATGAGGGCCCGGGTCCCGGATTCGGGGCCCGGGCCCTCACGCGTCACGGCAAGCGGTTCAGTAAAGGGCGATCCGCGGCTGCACCGTGCCCTGGGCGGCCGGGTCGACGACCGTGATCCGGTACACCTGGGTGAGGGTCTGACCCGCGTGCAGGGTGCGCTGAGCGCTCGTCAGGTCGGTGAAGAGCGTGCCGGTCTGGCTCGCGGTCTCCACCGGACGCCAGCAGCCGTGCGCGGTGCGCTGCTCGACCACGACGTCCGACGGGTCGAGGAACGGGCCCGCGTCCGGCGACTCCACCAGGAGCTGCGGGGCGACGGTCCGGTCCGCCGAAGTGTCGTTGCGGTAGGTGACGGTGACCTGGTGCTGCTCGCCGTCGGCCACGAGGGCGCTGCTGGGCAGGTCCACGAAGTCGACGGGTACGGAGGGCTGCTGAGCCTGTACGGCCGCCGCCCGGGGAACGGTGGTGGCCGCCGCCGGACCGGCCGCCGCGAGACCCGCGAGGGTAACGGCCGCGGCCACGAGAGCCACTTTGAGACGTCTGCTGTTCATCAACACGTTCACTGTTCCTTGTGGTGCGTGGGGGATGTCATCAAAGGAGACTCCGGCAAAAGGAAATTCGTTGGTGGATTCTCGTGGATATTTCGTGGATACCGCCCGGTAGATCACCCACGGCTCCCATTGCGGTCATAGCGGACTGATAACTTCCGCGTCACCGGCCCGGGGGAGTGCCGAAGCCGGTAACCCACCCTGACCTTTTGCAATGACCGGACGGAATTCCTTGCGTACTTTCCGTGAAAAATCGGGCGGAAGACACCGCTGGCGGGTGCCGAAAAGCCGCCGCGGCCGTATAGCGGCGGCCGGCGCGATGTCCGTGCTCTCGCTGGCCCTCATCGCCCCGCTGGCCTCGGCGGCTCTGACCGACTCCGCCGACCCCACGACCGCACCGGCGGCGGACCGCGTCACCGACACCTCCCAACTCCCCTCGGGCTGGCAGAAGTCCGGCGACCGGATCGTCACCTACGACGGTGACGGCACCGGACTGCACGTCCTGGTCGCCGACGCGGCCGACGCCTACCAGTGGCACACCGCCGCCACGCTGTCCGAGCCCGGCGTAGACACCGACCAGTGGATCGGCCAGACCTGTGTGACCGGGTCCGGTGACCGTGCCGTCGTGGTCTACGCGCCCCGGCAGGCAGTCAACGACCAACAGGGCTTCCAGCAGGGCGCGTTCGCAGCGGTGGTCGACCTGGCGACCGGCAGGGTGACCAAGCTGCCCGAGCTGGTCTCCCTCGCCTACTTCAACCCGGGCTGCGGCGACGGCGAACAGGCCGTCCTGACCCGGACGCAGGGGGACGACACCGAACTGCTCACCGTCGACGCCGAGAAGGGTGAACTGGTCCGGCAGCAGACCGTCGCCGGTCAGCTCACCTCCGCCGTGCCCTTCGGCAACGAGATCGCCGCCGCCCTGGGCGACTCGGTGGTCTCGGTGGACGCCAAGGGCGCGACCAGCACGCTGGCCAGGACCGCGAGCACGCCGTTCCGGCTGGTGCCGGACGCGCACAGCGGGCTCGCCTACCAGGTCCCCGCCGGGAAGAAGGTGCAGGTCCGCCGGGTCACCTCGGCGGGCTCCGACCGGCTCCTCGGCTCCGGCGCGCTCGGCGCCCTCGCGGTGCACGGCAACGGCGGCCGGGTCTTCGTGACCGGCAAGGACGCCGGGGACGCCGTGAAGTCCCTGCCGAAGAGCTGGCGGACGCTGGACGTGCCCGCCTCCGCCGAGGTCTCCACCACCGGCTCTCTCGCGCTGACCTCCGTCGGCAACGGCACCGAGGCGGCCGGCGGCAAGAAGGCCGCCGCCGACATCGCCCAGTCCGTCGGGATCGGCGCGGTGCTGCCCGGCAGCGACAGCGCCGTCGACTTCACGGTGAAGCCGAAGATCTCCCGGAAGTCGCAGGGCGCCGAGCAGTCCCCGGCGCTCTCCGACGGCGTGCACACCGACAGCGTCACCCCCGGCGACGACGACCCGTCGACCTCCACCACCGACCCGGACCGCGCCTGCGCCGTCACCCGCAACGACCCGAGGCTCCAGTCGCTCCAGCCCTCGACCGCGCAGGCCGAATGGGCGACGGACCTCGCCGTGCAGGGCCAGCTCGACGTGCGCCGCCGCAGCGGCTGGAACGGCAGCGAACTCCCGTCGTACACCCCGCAGGGCCTGTTCCCGTCCACCCCGCTCAAGGGCGGCGGCCGGGTCCCCGCGCAGATCATGCTCGGCGTGCTCTCCCAGGAGTCCAACCTGCTCCAGGCCAGCTCCCGGGCGGCCGCGGGCGAGAGCGGCAACTTCATCCAGGGCGGCTACTACGGCAACGCGGGCAGCGTCCACACCGTCAACTGGGCGGCGGCGGACTGCGGTTACGGCATCGCCCAGGTGACCAGCGGCATGGCCAAGACCGACACCACGTACACCGCCGAGCAGCAGCAGGCGATCACCGTGGACTACGCGGCCAACATCGCCGCCGGGCTGCAGATCCTCCAGGACAAGTGGAACCAGCTCTACGACAAGGGCCTGCTGGTCAACGGCGGCGACCCGAAGTACCTGGAGAACTGGTGGCTCGCGCTGTGGGCCTACAACAGCGGCCTCAACCAGCCCAGTTCGATCGATGCCACCGCGCCCTGGGGCCTGGGCTGGTTCAACAACCCGGCCAACGGCCTCTACCCGGCCGACCGCACGATGTTCCTGTCCTCCGGCTACGACGACGCCCGCAACCCCAACCTGTGGACGTACCCGGAGCGGGTGCTGGGCTGGGCGGCCTACTCGCAGCAGAAGACCGACCCGGCGACCGGGGCGACGGTCAGGGCGTTCACGGTCGGCGACTGGCCCGCGGGCGCGCCTGCGGCCGAGCCCGCGCACGACACGTTCTGCAAGCCCACGGTCAACGACTGCGACATCACCAAGCCGCGCAAGGCCGAGGGCTCCAGCCAGCCCGAGGGCCCGTGCCAGCGGGATGACTTCAAGTGCTGGTGGAACCAGCCGGTGAGCTGGACCGACTGCACGGCCACCTGCGGCACCGAGGTCCTCACCTACCAGGTGGGCGACCCCGAGCCGAAGGTCGCTGCCCCTCATCCGGCCGCCTGTACGTCCACGCTCCCGGCCGGCGCCCTGATCGTGGACGACGTGCCGAACACGGTGAGGTTCCGGGTCGGTGACGCCAACCCGTGTGCGGGCGAACGGAACTGGACGAGCCGGGGCACGCTGCGGTTCACCTTCGGGTCGGCTCAGCAGAACGGCGCGACCGTGTACCCCTCGAAGATCGACTTCCATCAGCTGGGCGCGGGCTTCGGCGGCCACTTCTGGCTCACCCACACCCGGGTGCCGACTTACACCGACTCGGTCGTCACCGGCACCTGGACGCCGGACCGGAAGATCGGCGGCTGGGCCCGGGTCATGGTGCACCTGCCCGACCACGAGGCCAACACGCCCTCGGCGACGTACCGCGTCGACCTCGGTGACGGCACGGTCGTGGAGAAGACGATCTCCCAGAACACCGGCGGCAAGAACACCTGGGTCTCCCTGGGTTCCTACGAGTTCAAGGGCACCCCGAGCGTCTCCCTGAGCTCGGCCACGGCGGACGGCACCGGCGACGCGTCGATCGCGTGGGACGCGCTGGCGTTCGTACCGCTGAAGGGGCAACCGGCGGACGCGGTGACGCCGTCGCCGTCACCGTCGAAGTAACCCAAGAGCCGCGTCCGCCGACCGATTCGGCGGACGCGGCACACCCCTCAGGGGCGCGGGCAACGGAAAGCCGACGACCACGGCAGCCCCCCAGGGGCGCGGGGAACTGCGCGACCAGCCACGACCAACCCGCACCCGACAACGGTCCGGCACCACACCCCCCAGGGGGCGCGGGGAACTGCGCGACAAGCCACAACCAACCCGCACCCGACAACGGTCCGGCACACCCCCCAGGGGCGCGGGGAACTGCGCGACAAGCCACAACCAACCCGCACCCGCCCGACAACCTCCCCCCGCACCCCCGTAGGCGCCCCGACCAGCCCAGCGCAGCTACCCGCGGGGAACTGCGCGACAAGCCACGACCAACCCGCACCCGGCAACGACGACCGGCCCCCGGAGACTCACCCCGAGGCGGCGGCCCCCGCGCGGGCGGCCTCGACGAACGCCGTGATCAGGGCCGGGTTCTTGACGCCCCGGCTCGCCTCCACGCCGCTGGAGACGTCGACTCCCCAGGGGCGGGTGACGTCCACGGCCTCGCGTACGTTCTCCGGGGTGAGGCCTCCGGCGAGCAGCCACTTCTCGCCCGCGCCCGCCACCTGCTTGCGCGACCAGTCCCACGCGATGCCGGAGCCCGGCACCGGGGCGTCGAGGAGCAGCATGTCCTCGCCGAGCTCCCCGCAGCGCGGCACGGCGTCACCGAAGGCGGCCGCGCGGATCAGGGTCCAGCCACCCTTCGCGAGTTCGGCGTAGTAGTCGCGGTCCTCGGGGCCGTGCAGCTGGACCGCCCCGATGCCCGACTCGACGGCCACGGAGCGGACGTGGTCGAGGGGTTCGCGGCGGAAGACGCCCACCGTGAGGACGCTTTCGGGGACCCGGGCGGCCAGCCGTGCCGCCGTGGCGGGGTCGATGCGGCGCGGACTGTCGGAGAAGACGAACCCGATGGCGTCGGCGCCGGCCTCGACGGCCGTGTCGACGTCCCGCTCGGTCCTCAGACCGCAGATCTTCACGAAGAGCGTCATGCCGCCACCGTATCCAATTCGCGTCCATGAACAACGATCACATACATAACCGTTGACGCGACCATGGCAAGCGCTTACCTTCCGAAGAATACGTGCCCCCGTCACCACACACCATGGAGACGAACGATGCGCCTGAGACCCCTCATCCCCTCCGTCGGCCTCCTCGCCGGCACGCTCGTCGCACTGTCCGGCACCACCGCGGCCCAGGCCGCCACCACCCGCTACGAGGCGGAGACAGCCCCCGCCATCTGCACCGGAGCCGTCGAGACCGAGTACGCCGGCTACTCCGGCAGCGGATTCTGCAACGGCACCAACGCCACCGGCGCGTACGCCCAGTTCACCGTGTCCGCACCCGCATCGGGCACGGCGACCCTCAGCGTCCGCTTCGCCAACGGCACGACGACCGCCCGCCCCGCGAACATCATCGTGAACGGCTCGACGGTCTCCTCGGCGTCCTTCGAGTCCACCGGCACCTGGACCGGCTGGACCACCAAGACGCTCACCGTCCCCCTGAACGCGGGCAGCAACACCGTCCGGCTGAACCCGACCGGCGCGGCCGGCCTGCCCAACGTCGACTACCTGGACGCCGAGACGTCCGGCACGACCACCCCGCCACCGTCGAGCAGCGCCCTGTACGTGTCGCCGAGCGGCACCGACAGCGCGGCCGGCACGGTGACCGCGCCCACCACCCTCACCTCGGCGATCAGCCGCATCTCCGCCGGCGGCACGATCTACCTGCGCGGAGGGACGTACGCCTACTCCTCGACGGTGACCATTCCGGCCGGCAGCAACGGCACCTCGGCCGCCCGCACCACGATCTCCGCCTACCCGGGTGAGACACCGGTGCTCAACTTCTCGGCGCAGACCGAGAGTTCCGCCAACCGCGGTATCCAGCTCAACGCCGACTACTGGAAGATCTACGGCCTGGTCGTCGAGCACGCCGGTGACAACGGCATCTACATCGGCGGCAGCAACAACGTCGTCGAGCGCACGGTGACCCGCTTCAACCGGGACACCGGCCTCCAGCTCGGCCGGATCGCCTCCACCACCCCGAGCAGCGCCTGGCCGGCCAACAACCTGATCCTCAGCGCCGAGTCGCACGACAACGCCGACTCCGACGGCGAGGACGCCGACGGCTTCGCCGCCAAGCTCACCACCGGCACCGGGAACGTCTTCCGGTACGCCGTCTCGCACAACAACATCGACGACGGCTGGGACCTCTACACCAAGACCGACACCGGCCCGATCGGCCCGGTGACCATCGAGGACTCCCTCTCCTACAACAACGGCACCCTCAGCGACGGCTCACAGGCCGGCGCCGGCGACCGCAACGGCTACAAGCTCGGCGGCGAGGACATAGCCGTCAACCACGTCGTCCGGCGCAGCATCGCCTTCGGCAACGGCAAGCACGGGTTCACCTTCAACAGCAACCCGGGCACGCTGGCGATCTCCAACAACCTGAGCATCGACAACGCCCAGCGCAACTTCAACTTCGACGGCGGCACCTCGGTGTTCCGCAACAACACCTCGTGCCGCTTCAGCAGCGGCACCAACGACCGGATCATCGGCGACGCCGACAGCTCGAACCAGTTCTGGTCCGGCACCAACGGGTCCCGCTGCTCCGCGTACTCCGGGGCCCTTGGCTGGTCGTTCGCCTCGAACGGCAGCCTCGTGGTGACCCTCGGCGGTCGACAGGTCACGCTGTAACGGGCATGCGTAAAGCACGGAAGGGGCCCCGGACACTCGGTCCGGGGCCCCCGCCGTCCCCGTCCCCCTACTTGGGCGCGGCCTGCTGGACGACCTCGAAGCTCCACAGCGTCGACCCGCTCGCGGCGGGCCTGGGCCGCTCGCCCCCGCCCTCACCGCCGCCTTCGCCGCCGCCCTGGTGGGCCGCCTTCATCGACCCCTCCATCCACGCCGTGAACGACTCCTCGTCCCGCCAGCGCGTGTAGACCAGGTAGGTGTCGGTGCCCTCGACGGGCCGCAGCAGCTCGAACCACTCGAAGCCGTCCGCGCTGTCCACGGTCCCCGCCCGCGCGGCGAACCGCTTCTCCAGCGTCTCGCGCTGCTCCTCGGGGACCGTGAGTACGTTGATCTTGACGATGCTCATGGCGGCCATTGTGCGCCCACGGGCATCAAGGGGACGTCAGCGGGAATCAGCGGGACGCCGTCCGGGCGGGTACCTCGCCCTTCGCGTCGACGACCGCGGTCTCCATCACGGCGGTGGTGCCGGCCAGGGTCTCGGTCGTGATGCCCCGGTCCGGGTCGGTGACGTAGTAGCGGGAGCCGAGCGGGGCGAGGGTCTGCTTGTCGAAGATCCACTCGTCGCGGGTCGCGAAGCCGGTGTCGTCGAGGGTGATGGCGATGCCGTGCCGGCCGGCCGCGTCGACGGCGTCCGGGACCTCCCGCACCCCGGGCAGCTTCGCGGCCGCCCGGTAGAAGGCGGCGGCGTTGGCGGGCGGCATCACGGCGCCGATCAGGTCGCCGATCAGGGAGAAGACCGCCTGGTCCCGCGACTCGCCCTCGACCGGCCTGGCCTCCTTGTAGAGCCTGGCGAGCAGGGCGTCGGGGTCGGTGGGCAGCGAGGCCAGCCACCGGTAGGTGGGGTGGTGGACGCCCGCCGGGACCGGCTCGGTGGACTGCATCGGGAGCGTCTGGCCGGGCATGATCGCGTCCTTGCCGCTGGACCGGAGCCACCCGGTGACCCGGAGCGGGCCGGGATCCTGGGCGGTCCACCGCTCCTCGGTGTGCAGGGCACCGAGCCGCACGGGGCCGGGGAAGCTGCCCGTGTCCGAGCGCACCAGCGTCCTGACGTACACGAACTGGTCGTCCCGCACCCGGATCGTGTCGCTCGCCATGGCGGCCGTGGCGATCCGGTTCAGGGTGACGGAGGCCCCCGCGGCGGTCGCAGACGGGGTGGCCCGGGCCGCCGGGGCGTGGCCGTCCACGGACAGGGTCACCAGCAGCGCGCCCGCCAGGGCCGCGGAGGCGAGGGGCACCAGGACGGCGGGGCGGGTGAACCGGCGTCGTACGGAGGGCCGTACGGAAGGGGCCTGGTTCGGGTTCAGGTCCTGATTCCGGTCCTGATCGATCTGCTGCATCAGTACGTCCTTGAAGTGACGGTGGCGCTCCGGCGGGAGGTCCCATTCCGCCGTGGCCTTCAGCAGTTCCTCGGCCTCGCTCATCGGGTCTCCTCCTTCAGGAACAGGGCCGCGAGCGCGGCCTCACTCTCCATCTCTCCGTGGGCCGGGGGCGGTTCCGCCTCCGCGCTCAGCCGGGCGAGCCGGGCACGGGCCCGCGACAGCCGGGAGCGCACGGTGCCGACGGGGACGCCCAGGGCCTCGGCGGCCTGCCGGTAGTCGAGGCCGGCCGACACGCACAGCGCGAACACCTCACGGTCCTGCCGCTTGAGCCCGGCCAGGGCGCGATGCACCGCCGCGAGCCGCCGTGCGTCGTCGATCCGGCCCGCGGTCTCCTCGGCGAAGTCCTCGACCGGGCGCGGCTCGGGAGTGCGCGCCAGGAAGGCGAGCCTGCGCCGCAGTCCCCGGTTGGCGTTGTGCGCCTTGTGGGTGGCGATGCCGAGCAGCCAGGGCTTGAGGGAGCCGCCCTCCGGCTCAATGCTCTCCCTGGTCCGCCAGGCGGCGAGGAACGTCTCAGACATCGCCTCCTCGGCCTCCGCCCAGTTCCCGGTCAGCCGCAGGGCGTGGTTGTAGACCGCCCGCGCGTACCGGTCGTACAGCTCGCCGAACGCCGCCCGGTCACCGGCCCGTATCCGCGCCCGCTCCGGTTCCGCCACTTCTGTTTCGCTCACACCCGTAACGCTCCGCACCCCGGTCCCGGGTTCCTGTGTCCTGCACCACACCCAGCGCTTACTCTGCGGCCATGGAACAGCGCGAGATCATGCAGAACGTCGTCGGCATCCTCACCGAGGCACTGGAGATGCGGCGGCAGGTCCGCGAACACCCCGACCAGCAGGTCTCGCTGACCGGGGCCGTCTCCGCGCTGCTCGTGGAGACCCTCCCACGGATCCACCTCCCCGCCGACGCCAGTGGCCAGGCGGCGGCGGACGCCGTGGTGGAGGAGCTGGGGCCCGCCATCGCGAGCATCGCCCACTGCTTCGCGTTCGCCTTCGTCCAGCTGGCCGAGGCCCACGACGAGGGCCGCGCCGACACCTCCGCGGAGGTGCTGCGGCGCATCTCCCTCCAGCTCGCGGGCGGGGCGCAGAAGTAGCCTTCACCGCCGGGGCAGGCCCAGCCGGCCCCGGGTCGCGGCCAGCAGGATCAGGGCCGCCGCCGTCGTACTGAGGACGAGGGCGTGGGCGGCCTCGCCCTCGGACAGCGTGGGGAACAGGTCCGACCAGGCGAGGGAGAAGAAGTTGTTGACGCCGGTGTGCAGCAGCATGACCAGCGGCATGCTCTCGCCGGACTTGTTGAACACCCAGGTCATCACGCAGCTGAAGGTGATGGTCATCGCGATGAACTCCACCGGCACGGTCCACGCGAGGTGCGGTCCGCCGCCCCACTGCGTCAGGAACAGCGGCAGGTGCCAGCAGCCCCACAGCGCGCCGACGACGAGGGTCGCGGTCAGGGGACCGTGGCGGCGCTGCATCCGCGGCATCGCGAACTCCCGCCAGCCGGGCTCCTCCGCGAGACCGGTGGTGATCATCTGGACGAGCAGTCCGGGGAGGTACGCGGCGAGGATCATCGCGGACGGCAGTTCGGGTCCGCGGCCGGCCAGCGCGGTCGAGGCGAGGGTCAGTGCGGCCGGCACCGCGAGCAGGACGGCCAGGTACCAGCGCGCGCTCACCCGGAACTTCGTCATCCTGCCCCGCCAGGCCCGCAGGCCCGCGCGTCCCTCCGTGATCCCGGTGACCAGCAGGGCCGAGGCGATCGGGCCGAGGTAGGCGCCGGGCAGGACGCCGGCGAGCTGACTGCCCGCGCGGCCGCCGGGGAAGGCGAAGTGCCAGACGCCGAGGCCGTTCTCCGACAGGACGTACGGTGTCCAGGCGGCCCAGCTCAGCGCGAAGGCCAGGGTGAAGAACCAGGTCAGGGGGTTGCGCCGGATGCTGCCGCGCAGGCCACCGGCCTCGTGCGCGACCGGTCGGGTCTCGATGTCGACGGGGGCGTGGACACTCACGGCGGGGTCCCTTCGGAGGGGCTGATGTGATGCGTCCAGCACACCGGCTCCAGGCCCGCGCATCATTGCCGCCAAGGGCCCGACTCCCTTACCGCAGGCTGTACTACGACCGTCGCCGCGCGTCCTCCAGATAGTGCAGTACGGCCGCCACGCGCCGGTCGACCTGGTCCGTGGGCGCCAGATCGAGCTTCGCGAAGATGCTCCGGATGTGCTTGTGCACGGCTCCGTCGGTCACGAACAGCCTCTCCGCGACGGCGCTGTTGCCGAGGCCCTCGGCCATCAGGGCGAGCACCTCCTTCTCGCGCGGGCTGAGCCGCTCCAGCCGTACGTCCTGGTGGGACCGTGTGAACAGCTGGGCGACGACCTCGGGGTCGATGGCGGTGCCGCCGGACGCCACCCGGTGCAGCGCGTCGAGGAACTCCTCGACCCGGCCCACCCGTTCCTTGAGGAGATAGCCCAGCCCGCCGACCCCGCCGGTCAGCAGCTCGGTGGCGAAGCTCTGCTCCACGTAGGCGGACAGCACCAGGACGGCGAGGCCGGGCCTGCGCCGCCGGGCCTCGACGGCCGCGCGGACCCCCTCGTCGGTGTGCGTCGGCGGCATCCGTACGTCGAGGATGGCCACGTCGGGCTGGTGCTCGTCGATGGCGTCGAGGGCCCCCTCGGCGGTGCCGGCCGTGCCGACCACGTCCAGCCCCTCGGCACGCAGCAGCAGCGCGAGCCCCTCCCGCAGCAGGGGGTCGTCCTCGGCGATCACGATCCGCATGGCAGGTCCACCTCCGTGGTCGTCGGGCAGGGCGTACCGGCACGGGCGGCCGTACCGCCGGGGATCACACCCCGCACGGCAGCTCCGCCTCCAGGGTCGTGGGACCGCCCGGCGGACTCGTCAGGCTGAGGGTGCCGTCGTGGGCGGCGACGCGGCGGCGGATGCCGGTGAGGCCGGAGCCGGTGCGCTCGTCGGCGCCGCCCCGGCCGTCGTCCGTGACCCGCAGCAGGAGCCGGGGACCCGGGGCGCGGACGGTGATCGTGGCCCGGGACGCCCCGCTGTGCTTGGCGATGTTGGTGAGCGCCTCGGCGACGACGAAGTACGCGGTCGCCTCGACGGACGCGGCACAGCGCCGCCCCGTCTCCACGTCGACCGCGCACGGCACCGCGCTCTCGGCCGCGAGCCCGGTCAGTGCCCCCGCGAGGCCCCGGTCCGCGAGCACCGGCGGCAGGATGCTGCGGGAGACGGTCCGCAGCTCGGCCAGCGCCTGTTCGGCCGCGGACTGAGCCCGCTCCAGGAGTTCGTCGGCGCCGTCCGGGTCCCGGGCGACCATCCGGCGGGCGGCCCCGAGCAGCACGGTCACCGTGACGATCCGGTTCTGGGTGCCGTCGTGCAGAGAGCGTTCGATGCGCCGCAGTTCGACGGCGTGGGCGTCCAGCGCGGCCGCCCGGGTCGCGGTCAGCTCGGCGACGCGCAGCGAGAGATCGGCGTCGGGACCGGCCGCCAGGAGCCGGCGTCCCGGCTTCGCCTGGAGCCGTGCCATGCCGGGCGTCAGCCCCAGGATGATGGCGATCCAGCCCACGCCGAGCAGGCACACCGCGAGGGCGTCCGGCCAGGAGTGCGCGACGCCGATCCCGATGGACGTGGCGGTCGCGTCCTTCGGGGCGAGCCGCCAGTACAGCGGGAACGCGGTGTCCCGCAGGGCGAGCACCGGCAGGACGAAGCCGACCAGGCCCAGCGGCAGACCCACGGCCAGATGCCGGACCAGCCACAGCAGTTCGCGCCGGGTCGTGGGGTCACCGAGGGCGGCCCGCAGCCGCGCCGGCGGCGGCGCGGGGGCGATGACCTCGGGGCCCCAGCGGGCGAGCCGGACGCGTTCCATGCCGGCCAGCGCGTGCAGCACGCGCACCCCGCCGGGCGCCAGCACCAGCCACAGCAGCACGAACGGGGCGAGGACCGCCGTACCGAGTCCGGAGACCAGCTGGCCGATCGCGGCGGCCGCGGTCGTCGCGGTGCCCACGACAAGGCCCTTGACGTCGGCGGTGGCCATGCGAACCCCCTCGGGCTTGAGGACAACGACCCTAGGCGCAGGGCGGGTTCACCGACAGGCCGGGAGGCGGAAAGTACAGCCTGCTGTACCGCGGAAAGACGGACCGCGCCGGCCTGGGACGCCTACTTGAGGCCGATCGCCGCGCAGTCCGCCGCGTACTCGGCGGTGCAGATCTGCTTGACGGTGTAGACGTCGTCCTTGATCACCGTCTGCTCGATGTTGTCCTTGGTCAGGGCGACCACCGGCACCAGCAGCGACGGGATGCCCTTCTGGTCGGGGCTGTCGACCTTGTCGCGGATCAGCGCGTCGAACTGGAGGTCGCGGCCCTGGATCTTGTAGACCGCGATCTGGGCCGCGTTGGTCGCCTCCAGCAGGAACGACTTGTACACGGTCATGTACTGCTCGCCCGACACCACCCGCTGCACCGCGGCGAGGGTCGCGTCCTGCCCGGTCACCGGCGGGATCCTGGTGGCCCCCGCCGCCTTGAGCTCGTCGATGACCGCGCCCGCCATGTCGTCGTTGGCCGAGTACACGGCGGCGATGTTCTTCAGCCCGAAGGAGGCGATCGCCGCCTTCATGTTGGCCTTGGCGACCGACGGCAGCCACTCCCGGGTGTCGTACTGCTTCGCTATGACGACCTTGCTGCTGAGCTCGTCCAGCGCGCCCTTCTTGAAGCGCGCGGTGTTGGGGTCGGCGGGCGAGCCGTTCATCATCACGATCTTGCTGGTCTCGGCCTTGTCGCCGAGCGCCTCGACGATGGCCCGGCCCTGCACCTCGCCGACGAGTTCGTTGTCGTGCGAGACATAGGCGTCGATCGGACCCTGGGCGAGCCGGTCGTAGGCGATGACGGGGATGCCCGCGTCCTTCGCCTTCTGCACGTCCGGCCCGATCGCCTTGGCGTCGACCGCGTCCACGAGGATCACGTCCACCTTGTCGGCGACCATCTGCTCGAACTGCCGACCCTGCCGCTTCGCGCTCGCCTCGGCGTTGGCGTAACTGACCCTGCCCTTGCCGTGGGTGAGGGTCGCCACCTGCTTCTTGATGAGGGGGAAGTCGAACCGGTCGAAGCGGCTGGTGTCCCGGTCGGGCAGCAGCAGACCCAGCGTGATGTCGTCGCCCTTCCTGGGGCTCACCGAGGTGTTGCTGCCGCCCACCGAGCAGGAGGTGAGCAGAAGGGCCGACGCGCAGACGGCCATGACGGAGGGGACGGTACGCATGGCGATCCTGTGGGTGGGGGGCTGTCACGTAGGCGCAACAGTAAGTGCCCTCAATCCCGATCAAACGCCCTGACGTTTTCCTTCAAGGGATCACCACCCGGCGTACGCAACTGGGCGCCGATGTGCACAAGTTGTACGGCGGTCAGGGCACGCACCATGAGGATCCCGGCCACGGCCGCGCCGACGACGGCGAGATCGGCGACCAGGAGCGTGCTCACCCCGTGGTAGGCGCGGGCGATGACATCGTCCGTGTCGCCGCCGGACATCAGCCCCACCCCGCTGACCATGCCGACCAGCCACAGCGCCCACCACACGTTCACGACGGCGGGCAGCTTCCGGCCCGGGGCGCTCTTGTGGTGGATGTCGGCGACGATGCCGCGCGGGATCCAGAGGTTGGCGAGCGGCACGAACCAGGAGACGTAGACCCAGATGCCGGCGTAGCGCGGGGGCTCGCCGGACAGGGCCCGCGCGTTGTCCCGCATCCGCCCGAGCCAGCCGACGAACAGGGCCGCGCACAGCAGGGTGAGGATGCTTCCGGCGGTGCTGACCAGGTGGTACGAGTCCTCCAGGGCGGTCAGCGGCCGGTGCCGTCCCTCGCCCTGGTCCGGCGGTCCCGAGGCGGGCTCCCCCGCCATGGCGAGCCGGACCTCCCACACGGCCCGCAACGCCCAGGCACCCCCGGCGAGCCCGAGCCCGACGACGACGAGCCGAGCGGACCCACGCACGGCCCCCAGCCCTGACCGAACGACATCCCCACTCACGGCATCCCCCTTCGAAAGAACCGACCTACCCTCTCATCGCCGGGAACCCCGCGATCGGTTCACGCGGGGTGGGCGGGCAGGACGCGTCCCGAAAACACCTTTATCGCCGATCCCGTGATAATCGGCGATAATCGGACCATGAGTACGGCGACGTTTGTCCTGGCGGCCACGTCGAGCGAAGTACTCGACGTGATCGCCGCCTTTGCCGGTGGGTTGTTCATCGCCGGCGCGCTGGTGTGGGCCGTGCAATTCGGCATGCGGGTCCAGGACCGGGAGCTTCCACGGCCGCTCAGTGAGGAGCAGCCGCATCTCCCGGAGACCGGACCGATCCGCGAGATCCGGGAGATGCGGGAGCCGGACGAGATGCCGGCCCCGGTTCAGGGGCAGGAACGGCTGATGCCGCACGAGCTCCATCACTCGGGAAGCAGACGAGGAAAGGACCAGCAACGCAAACGCTGGCTGCCCGGCTCCAGCGGCGGCTTCGGCAGCGGCGGCCTCGGACACGTGTGACCGGGCCCGGCGCCCTCGCCGGCTCAGCCCCGCATGCCGGGGCGGTACACCGCCAGCGCCCAGATGACGAAGAAGTCGAGGCCGATCATGATGACCGACCAGACCGGCGCGTAGGGCAGGAACAGGAACTGGGCGAGCATGCTCAGCGAGGCCAGGAAGATGCCGGTCATCCGGGCCCAGCCGGCTCCCCTGAGGATGAACGCGCCCGTGACGACGGCGAGGGCCCCCAGGCAGAGCAGGATGACGCCCCAGCCGGTGAGGTTGATCTTGTAGACGTAGTCGCCGACGCGGGCCCAGACGTCGTCCTTCGCGAGCAGGGAGATGCCCTGGAAGATCGCCAGGATGCCGTTCATCAGCATCAGCACACCGGCGAAGACCACCCCGCCGGCGGCCCACGAGGCCTCGGTCGGCGTGGGCCCGGGGCCCGGGGCCCGAGACGAGGTCGTGCCGGCGGACGGCTGGGTAGCGTGCGGTTGCTGCGTCATGGCCGTGTCCCACCTTTCATGGTCGTTGTGCTTCGACCATCAGGCGTGACGGGCCCGCCCACCACGGGAGGGGACCGTTCGGGTGACACGGGGCGTGCGGCCGTGCCACGGGGGGCCTTCACTGGAGGGACCTGCACCCGGGAGGCGAGATGACCCGCTGGACGACGGCCGCGCTGCTGACGGCCCTGGCCCTCACCGGTCTCACCGGCCTGACCGCCTGCTCCGAGAACGACAGCCCGTCGTCGGTGGCGAGCAAGGTCGCGTCGGCCGCCTCCCGCGCCGGGGACGCGGTGGCGTCGGCGACGGCGGAGGCCGGAAAACGGTTCGACGACATCAAGAACGGCGTCGACGCCAAGGACGACGTACGGCTCGGCAGCCTCTCGACCGCCTCCGACGGCCGTACGACGGTCGCGGTCACCGCCGCCAACAGCGCGGGCTCGGCGAAGTCCTTCGCCGTCCAGGTCGACTTCACCGACGGGACGGGCAAGCTGCTGGACGCGGTGGTGGTGACGGTGGCGGACGTCCCGGCGGGCGGTACCGGCAAGGGCACCGCCCGCAGTACGCACGACCTGCCGGGGAACGCGGGGGACGTGCGGGCGAAGGTGTCCCGCGCGGTGCGCTACTGACCCGCGGGCCTCACGCCATCCAGAAGAAGACGGCCGTCATCCGCTTCTCCTCCAGCGTGCCGCCGGAGTAACCGGTCGCGCTGTGCACGAGGTTGGCGTTGTAGAGGAGCAGCCGGTTGTACTTGTGCGGTACCCGTACGTCCTCCTCGAAGGCGTCGGGCGCGACGAACCGGGTGCCGAGGGCCTCGACGAGGTTGTTGTGCGGGGCCTGCACGACGTTGCCGCCGAGCCGCCCGCCGGGCAGGGACTGCCGGTAGAAACTGGTGCCGCAGTCCTTGGGGACAGCGGGGTTCAGATACAGGACGGCGGCGTACCGGCACAGCGCCCGGGAGTCGGTGTGCGGCCGGGGCTCGCTCTCGCCCTCGCCGACGACCTGTACGCAGTTGTGGTTGAGGGTGCCCCCGCCGGGCGCCCGCTGCACCCACAGCTCCTTGGCCCCGGTCGCCTGCTTCACCAGCCGCTCGACCCTCGCGAGTTCGGCGGGTTCGAGCCCGGGCATGGTCCGCAGTCCCGGCCAGGTCTCCGAGGTGTACGGGTACCCCTTCACCCAGTCGTCCTTGGCGAGGCAGCGTTCCCGTACGGCGTCGGCGTTCGGGAGCACGTCGTCGATCACCCAGTAGTCGCGGCCCTTGGTGGGCTTGCGGTAGGGGAGCACGGGAAGGGGCCGCTGCGACCGCTGTGGCATGGACATGCAGCGAATCTAGGTCCGGGTCCGTCAGGTCTCTCCCGCGATTTCTTCCGGACTTCCCCGCGAACCGGTCAACGAACGGTCAACCGGCGGCCGTACGGCTGCTCTGACGGGGCGTCTGTGAGCCCGGTCATCGTCCGCACGAGGCGATGAACAACTACGGCCCCCCGTGCGTACTCCTGTGCGTCCGACCCCCGCCTCCCGGCGGGAAAACCCCTACCGGGCAGGAGGCACGGTGCCACTCTCGCGCAACGCGATGGGAACGCTGTTCGTGGGCGGAGCCCTCACACTGACGCTGGGCGCGCTCGCGTACCCGTCGATGCTGGGTGTCAGCCAGGCTGCGACCGCGCAGGACAGAATCATCGCCCAGACGCAGTGGGGCCCGCTGACCGAGCAGGACCGCGACTTCGTCGTCAAGGTGCGGGCGGCGGGTCTGTGGGAGTACCCGCTGGGGCAGGTGGCCGTGCAGAAGGGCACCACCCCGGAGGTGAAGGAAGCCGGCAAGCACCTGATCGACGGGCACGCGGCCCTGGACGCCGCCTGCCGCAAGATCGCCCCGATGCTCAACATCACCATCCCGAACGTGGCGAGCCCGCAGCAGGTCGGCTTCGTGAACACGATCGAGTCGAGCAGCGGCCAGCAGTTCGACACGAACTTCGCCAACATCCTGCGGGTGACGCACGGTTCGATCTTCAACGCGATCGCGAAGATCCGCTCCACCACCAAGAACTCTCTGGTGCGGTCGCTGGCCGACATGGCCAACGACACGGTGCTCGACCACATGACGGTCATGGAGAAGACCGGCTTCGTCAACTTCGACCAGGCCCTCTTCATGCAGACCACCCCGCCGAAGCTGCCCAGCACCGACCTGACTCCGCCGGCGCCCCAGCCCGGCGCCCCGATGGTCGTGCTCACCCCGCCGCCGAACCCGACGTCGACGCCGCTCGCGGTCCCGGGCGAGAACGCGAACGGCGCCACCCCGGCGACGGGCGCGGGCGCGACCCCGACGCCGACCATCGGCTAGGCCTGACCAGCAGTCCGTTCCTAGCCCAGCCAGGCCGTCGCGTCCGGTCCCAGCAGCCCGTCCTGCAACGGGCTGCTGGTCAGGAGCACCTCCCCGGCCGGGAGCGGGACAGCGGTGTCCGAGAGGTTGGCGACACACCGCCAGCCCTCGTGGCGGACGAAGTCCAGCACGCCGGCCGGGCCCGCCTCCGTCCAGGTGAGCTCCTCGCCCTGGAGGAGCTTGCGGCGCAGGCGCAGGGCGGTGCGGTACAGCTCCAGCGTGGAGCCCTCGACACCGTCCTGGGCCTCGACGGCGTACCGCGCGAACCACTCCGGCTGCGGCAGCCAGGCACCGCCCGCGCCGAAGCCGTACGACGGACCGCTCCTCGTCCACGGCAGCGGCACCCGGCACCCGTCGCGCCCCTTGCGGACCCGTCCCGTCTGCTCCCAGATCGGGTCCTGGAGCACCTCGACGGGCAGATCGGCGACCTCGGGCAGCCCGAGCTCCTCGCCCTGGTAGACGTACGACGATCCCGGCAGCGCGAGCATGAGCAGCGTGGCCGCGCGAGCGCGTCGCAGGCCCTGGGTGAGGTCGATCCCGGGCGCGTGGCCGCCGGACAGCAGCCAGGCATTCTCGTCGGTGCCCGGCGGCAGCGCGAGGCGGGAGGCGTGCCGTACGACGTCGTGGTTGGAGAGCACCCAGGTGGCCGAGGCGTGGGCCGCGCGGGCGGTGGCGAGGGAGTCGGTGATGACCTGGCGCAGCTCGCCGGCGCCCCAGGACGTCTGCAGGTACTCGAAGTTGAAGGCCTGGCCGAGTTCGTCCGCGCGGGCGTACAGGGCGCGGCGCGGGCCGGGGACCCAGGCCTCGGCGACGGCCGTGCGGGGCGGGCTGTAGGAGTCGAGGATGGTGCGCCAGTCGCGGTAGATCTCGTGGACCTCGTCGCGGTCCCAGTAGGGATGGCCGCCCGGCGGCAGGTGGTGCAGGGCCTCCTCCGCGACGCCGGGCAGCCCGCCGAGGTCGCGCAGCGGCTCGGTCAGGTCCTTGGCCAGGGCGTGCGCCACGTCCACCCGGAAGCCGTCGACCCCGCGGTCGGACCAGAAGCGCAGGGTGGTGCGGAAGTCCTCACGGACCTCGTCGTTCGACCAGTTGAGGTCGGGCTGCTCGGGAGCGAACAGATGCAGGTACCACTGTCCGTCGGCGACGCGTCGCCAGGCGCTGCCGCCGAAGACGGACTGCCAGTCGGTGGGCGGGAGTTCGCCGTGCGCGCCGCGGCCGTCCCGGAAGACGTACCGCTCACGGGCGGCGGACCCGGGCCCGGCGGCGAGGGCTTCCTGGAACCAGGCGTGTTGGTGGGAGGTGTGGTTGGGGACGAGGTCGACGATCACCTTCAGGCCGAGCCGGTGGGCCTCGGCGACCATGGCGTCGAAGTCGTCGAGGGTACCCAGGCGCGGGTCCACGTCCCGGTAGTCGGCGACGTCGTAGCCGCCGTCGGCGAGCTCGGAGGGATAGAAGGGGCTCAGCCACAGGGCGTCGGCGCCGAGGGCGGCCAGGTGCGTGAGGCGCTCGGTGACGCCCCCGAGGTCCCCGAGGCCGTCACCGTCGGCGTCGGCGAAGCTGCGGGGATAGACCTGGTAGACGACGGCCTGCCGCCACCAGTTCGGGTCGTTGCTGGAGAGGTCGGGCGTGGTGGTGCGGGCGATCACGCGGGCTCCTCTGGAATGCGGGGGCGATCCATGAAGACGACAAAGGGGATAGACAAAGGGGATATCTGTCCACCTCGCCGGAAAAGTGAACCTGGGGTTTTGCGGAGTGGGTCGTTCCCTGTGTGTCGAAATTGTGACGACCCCAGAACCCTCGTTGTATCACCGCAGGTTGACAGCGTTCCGCACGGAGATCCACGATGTGGGAACACCGTGGCGCATGTGACCAATGGGCCCAGTGTTTCTGATGCTTGCTGTTACCACTCACTCTCATCCTGACGGGATACGTATGTCCATAGCGAGACGTGTCACCATGCGGCGCCTGTTGGGGACGGGCGCCGCGACGCTCGCCTTCTCCGCTGCCCTCGCCTCCGTCGCCTCGGCCTCCGACTGCCCCGGCGGCAAGGGCTGGCAGGAAGGCGGAAGCTACAAGCCGGGTACGGGCGCCGGCTCCAAGACCGAGACCGACCGCTGCGAGTTCTCCCTCGACGGCAAGAACTTCTTCGCCTCGGTCAAGGTCGACGACCTGAACCTGAAGCCGACCGACGACGGCAAGGTCCACGTCAAGGTCCGTGCGGCGGGCGACGCGTCCACCTGCACCGCCTCTCTCGCGTCCTACCTCGCGCACGGCGCGACGTTCGCCACCTCCGGCGAGCAGGTCTTCCACGACTTCGACACCGTGACCGTCAAGGCCGGTGCCGTCGACTCCCTCGACATCTCGATCCCGGACGTCGGCTGCTACGCGCAGATCGACCTCTACCGGGGCAACACGAAGTTCGACGGCAAGCTCGACGCCAAGGACGGCCTTCCGCACGGCGACCTCCCCAAGGGCCCGGACCACCCGGTCATCAAGGACAAGCTGATCGCGGCCTGGAACGGCGGCACGAAGGACTGCACGACCACGCAGACCACGCCTCCGGCGACCCCGCCGGCCTCGGAGACCACTCCGCCGGCCTCGGAGTCGACCCCGCCGGCCTCCGAGTCCACGCCGCCGGCGTCCGAGTCGACCCCGCCGGCCTCCGAGACCCCGGGCACGGGCACCCCGACCCCGTCGGCCTCGGAGTCCACCACGGCTCCGGCCGTCCCCACCCCGAACGGCGGCGGCGGTGACAACCTCGCCGAGACCGGCGCCAGCAGCAACACCCCGTTGATCGCGGGCGGTGCGGCGGTGCTGCTCGCGGGTGGCGCGGGCATCGTCCTGGCCACGCGTCGCCGCAAGGCCACGCGCGCGTGATCTCCGCTCACTGAGCCTCACCGAAGGGGCCGTCCCACCGTTCGCGGTGGGGCGGCCCCTTCGGCGTGTGTTGGCCCGTGGTGGCGTGTGTTGGCGTGTGTGGCGTGTGTTGGCGAGCCGGGACGCGTCGGCGAACCCGCCATGGCCCAATAAATCGAACACATGATTGAATCCGGGCATGCGATCGTTCCCCGACGACCTCGCCCGGGCACAGCGTGAGTGGAGTGCCACCTACCGGCAGCTCGCCGAGCGCCCCGGCCGTACCGAGCTGCGCCGACGCCTGTACCGGCTGTCGGTCCAGGTGTTCTTCCATCCCCACTGGCAGCGGGGGCGCCCACGCCCCGCCGAGTGGCGGGACCTGCGTGACCTGGGGCGTCCGTCCGTCACGGCCCTCGCCGAACGGCTCGACCGATGACGGACCGACATGCGGGACCGTACGTCCCGGACGATCCTGAAGACATGTCCGGACCGATCCGCGTGATCGTGCACCCTCCGTCCCCCACCGGCGGCCGCCGCGTCCGCGTGGACGGCGAGATCCTCGGCCTGGCCCACAACCTGACCGACGTCGCCGAGTTCCTCCGCAGGGCGGGCCTGGAGATCGACGCGGCGGAGGTGGCGCAGTCGGCGTGGATCGAGTGGAAGGGGGGTGGGCCGGAGTGGTGGGGGGTGGAGGAGTGACGCCGGTTGCCGCCCCCTCATGGCAGGTGACGTCGGTTGCCGCCGTCTCAGGACACCTGCTGCAGCAGCCCCCGTACCGCCTCGTCCACCACCCGGTACCGCACCACCCGTCCCTCCTTCTCGCCCGCCACCACCCCGGCCGCCCGCAGCAGCCGTAGCGCCTGGGAGACGGCCGGGTCGTTCATGCCGGTCGCGATCGCGAGGTCGGAGACGGCCAGGGGGCCGGTGCGGTGCAGGGCGAGCAGCAGGGCGAGGCGGTTCGGGTCGGCCAGCAGGGCGAAACGGTCGGACCAGGTGCGGACGTGTCCCGGATCGCCGATCGCGGCGATGGCGTCGCACACCCGGTGTCCGTCGATGGTGCGGCGGTCGGCACGGTCGGCCGGGACGAGGTGCATGGGGCTCATCCTCGCAGGCGGCCCCGTGTGATCTTCCATACCTGCGCAGATGTGCAGCTATGCAGGAGACCCCGTCCCCGCCTACGGTGGACGGGCCGTGGTGCTCGGGAAGCCGGTGACGACCCCTCAAAGGTCCATTCCGGTGCGGCCCTCGCCACTGTGATCGGGGAGTTTCCCTCCCACGTCCCTCGCGGGACAGCCACTGGCCGTCACCATCAGGCCGGGAAGGCGGGCAGGGAAACGCACGACCCGTAAGCCAGGAGACCGGCCACGGCAGCTCACGCGTTCATCCACGAGGTGCTGGAGTGACCACCGTATGACTGATCCTGTGCTGCCCAAGACTGCGCTGTCCAAGACCGCACCGCCCGGGACCGCCCTGCCCGGGACCGCCCTGCCCGAGACGGCCGCCGCCTCCTTCCGCTGGCGGCGCGAGGACACCGTCAAGACCGTCGGTCTGATGGCCGCGATAGCCGCCCTGCACGTCGTCGCCTTCGGGATCCTCTTCCTGCTCGTCGTCCCGGAGCACTACGAGGTGGGCGACAAGGCCTTCGGCATCGGACTCGGCATCACCGCCTACACCCTCGGTATGCGGCACGCCTTCGACGCCGACCACATCGCCGCGATCGACAACACCACGCGCAAGCTGATGGCGGACGGCAAGCGGCCGGTGTCCGGCGGGTTCTGGTTCGCCCTCGGGCACTCCAGTGTCGTGGTCGTGCTCGCCGCGCTGATCGCCGGCGGCACCCAGCTGGCCGGCAAGGTCATGAACGAGGGCTCAAGCACCCACCAGGTGCTCGGGTTTCTCGGTACGACGGTCTCCGGGTCGTTCCTCTACCTCATCGCCGCCCTCAACCTGGTCGCCCTGCTGGGCATCCTGAAGGTCTTCCGGGCGATGCGGGCGGGCACGTACGACGAGAAGGAGCTGGAACAGCACCTGGACTCCCGCGGCTTCATGAACCGGATCCTCGGCCGGCTCACCAAGTCCATCACCCGGCCGGGGCAGATGTTCCCGCTGGGCTTCCTGTTCGGGCTCGGCTTCGACACGGCCACCGAAGTGACCCTGATGGTGATGGCCGGATCGGGCGCGGCCGCGGGTCTGCCCTGGTACGCCATCCTGTGCCTGCCCCTTCTCTTCGCCGCCGGCATGAGCCTGTTCGACACCCTCGACGGCACGTTCATGAACTTCGCCTACCAGTGGGCCTTCTCCAACCCCGTCCGCAAGGTCTTCTACAACCTCGCCATCACCGGACTGTCCATCGCGGTCGCCTTCTTCATCGGCACGATCGAGCTCGTCGGCGTCCTGCACGACAAGCTGGACCTCACCGACGCCCTCACCACCTGGATCGCCGACATCGACCTCGACAACGTCGGCTACGTCATCGTCGGCCTGTTCGTGGTGGTGTGGGCGGCGGCGATCGCCTACTGGCGGCTCGCGAAGGTGGAGCAGCGGTGGAGC
This sequence comes from Streptomyces sp. NPDC058307, assembly GCF_042880295.1. Taxonomy (NCBI): domain Bacteria; kingdom Bacillati; phylum Actinomycetota; class Actinomycetes; order Kitasatosporales; family Streptomycetaceae; genus Streptomyces; species Streptomyces sp. NPDC058307. The sequence continues at coordinate 10,857 of NZ_JBHVYZ010000045.1, read as the reverse complement.
GTCAGCAGTTCCTGAGGGACCGGACGGGGCTCGGCTGCTAGACCCCCTCCACCGCCGTCAGCCACAGCTTCACGTACCGCTCCACGTCCACGCCCAACGCCACGTCCACGAGGGTCACTTCGCGCTCGCCCTCGTGGATCTCGGACTCGCCGGGACGGCGGCGGCGGTCGACGACGGTCTGGCCGCGCGTCGGACCGGGGGCGAGGCTCACCTCCACCGGCAGCAGCTCGGTGGTCAGCCCCTCCGGGTCGACGACCGCGCACACCGCGCCCGCGTCGCCGAGGCCGCCGGTGGGGGTGGGGTCACCGGAGGCGGCCGGGTCACGGTGGGCGAGGAGGTCCCCGGCCATGCGCAGACTGGGCTCCGCACTCGCCCGCAGCCGCTGGACGTCGGCGGCCGGGACGAGGACCCGCTCGAACACGTCCAGGCCGTACATGGTGATCGGCACCCCGGCGGTGAGCAGCACGGCGGCCGCCTCGGGGTCGTGCCAGACGTTGAACTCCGCGACGGGCGTGGCGTTCCCGGTCGCCACCGCGCCGCCCATGAACACGATCCGCTCGATGTTCCGCACCACGTCGGGGTGCGTGCGGAGCAGCAGGGCGATGTTGGTGAGCGGCGCGGTGGGGACGAGGGTGACCGGCCTCGGGGAGGCGAGGATCTCCCGCCTGAGCAGGGTCACCGCGTCCACGTCCACCGCCACCCGGGTCGGCGCGGGCAGCCCGAGGTCGCCCATGCCGTCAAGGCCGTGCACATGGTGCGCGCCGCGCACGGGCTCGATCAGCGGCCGCGCGGCACCCCGGGCGACGGGGATGTCCCCGGCCCCGGCCTGCTCGAGGACGGTCAGCGTGTTGCGCACGACACCGTCGACATCGGTGTTCCCGGCGACACAGGTGACCGCGCGCAGGTCGATGCCCGGGTGCCGTACGGCGAACAGCAGGGCCAGGGCGTCGTCGACACCGGTGTCGCAGTCGATGATCACCGGGATGGGCTGACCGGTCACGGCGGGAGTCCTTTCGTCACTGGCGTACGGGACCGACCTTACGCAGCCGCCCAGAGTTCGGCCCCGCGATCACCGGCCCGGGCACCGATCCGTTCCAGCAGCTCGCCGACCGGCACGGCTCCCGGCCGCCGCCCGTCCCGCAGCCGTACGGCCGCACGGCCGGCGCCGGCCTCCCGCTCCCCGATCACCGCCTGGTACGGCACGAGCCGCGCGGCGCGGACGCGGGCGCCGAGGGTGCCGTGACCGGGACCGGAGAGTTCGGCCCGGATACCGCGCGCTTCGGCCCGCCGTACGAGGTCAAGGCCCCGTTCCTCCTGTTCCTCCGCCACCGGCAGGACCACCAGCTGCACGGGCGCGAGCCACACCGGGAAGGCACCGCCGTGCGCCTCGACGAGATGCGCGACCGCCCGCTCCACACTGCCGATGATGCTGCGGTGGACCATCACCGGGCGGTGTTTTCCGCCGTCGGGGCCGATGTAGTGCAGGTCGAAGCGTTCGGGCTGGTGGAAGTCGATCTGGACGGTGGAGAGGGTGGACTCGCGGCCGGCGGGGTCGGTGATCTGCACGTCGATCTTGGGGCCGTAGAAGGCGGCCTCGCCCTCGACGGCTTCGTGGTCGACGCCGTCCAGGACCTCTTCGAGGAGGGCGGTGGCGCGGCGCCAGAGTTCCGGGTCGGGGACGTACTTTCCGCCGCCGTCTTTGCCGTCGCCGGGGAGGGAGAGCCGGTACCTGGACGCTCGGATGCCGAGGTCGTCGTAGGCGCGCCGGATGAGGTCGAGGGCGGCGCGGGCCTCGGCCACGGCCTGCTCGGGGGTGCAGAAGATGTGGGCGTCGTTGAGCTGGATGGAGCGGACGCGGGTGAGGCCACCGAGGACCCCCGACAGCTCGGATCGATACATGCCACCCAACTCTGCGATCCGCAGCGGCAGTTCACGGTAACTGTGGGACCGTGACCGATAGATGAGGGCGTGGTGCGGGCAGAGGCTGGGACGCAGCACGACCTCCTCGCCGCCCAGCCGCATCGGCGGGAACATGTCGTCGCCGTAGTGCGACCAGTGCCCGGAGATCTCGTACAGCTCCCGCTTCCCGAGCACCGGCGAGTACACGTGCCGGTACCCGGCGGACCGCTCCACCTCCCTGACGTACTCCTCCAGGACATGCCGCACGACGGCCCCGTCGGGCAGCCAGTACGGCAGTCCCGCGCCCATCAGCGGGTCGGTGTCGAACAGGTCGAGTTCACGGCCTAGTCGGCGGTGGTCGTGCACGGGTTCCATGGGGTTCATGGGGTTCACGGGGTTCTCCCTCGCTCATCGGGGGCGAGGAACCGACGGGAACGGCAAAACCCCGGGGCACTCGCCCCGGGGCTTCGGACTGCGTCAGCTGTCAGCGCGCCGGGACCTGCTCCGGCGTCGTCGTGATGGAGGGGATGGCTCGGGCTTGGGCACGCTGCATGGGGTGAGGGTAGGGGGAGGGGTGGGGGCGGGGCGAGGGGTTTTTGTGCGTCGGTCCGCGGTATGGGGGGCTGGTCAGGGGTGGGTGTGGTGCAGGGACCGTATGAAGGTGGTCCAGGTGTCGGGGACGACCTGGAGTATCGGTCCGTGGGGGGTCTTGGAGTCGCGGACGGCGACGGTGTGGGGGCGGTTGCGGGCGACTTCGACGCACTCGCCGTGCGCGTCGCCGCTGCTGTACGTGGACTTCCTGAACTCGTAGTCGGACACGGCTCTACATCTCCTTGCGGATGCTGTCGATGAGTCTTACGGAGTTGCTGTGCGCGAGTCCGAGCCGCGTGATGCGATCGAAGGTCGCGTTGTGGTGGGCGGCGTCAGTCTCGCTCTCCAACCAGACCTTCGTCGACGAAGTATCCACCTGTACGACGTCCAGAGCGCCGGGCTCGGCGAAGGAGACGACGGTGAAGGCGCAGGTCATGCCTGGGTGGGCGCCGGCGATGAAGGGGACGACCTGCACCCGGACGTTGGGCAGGTGCGCTGCCTCCAGCAGGTGCTCCAGCTGAGCTCGCATGACATCTCGGCCACCCACCAGTTGGCGCACGGCCCCCTCGTGCAGCAACGCCCAGAGCTGCAGCGGTCGTTCGCCACCCAGCCTGGCCTGCCGGGCCATCCTCGCCTCGACGAAGGTCTCGATCTCGTCGAGGTCGTCCCAGGATCCGTTCCCGACCGCGAGGGCACGGGCATAGTCGGCGGTCTGCAAGAGGCCAGGTACAAACGCGAGTTGCCAGGTCCGGAGTTCCGTGGCGATGTCCTCCAGGGCCACGTACTCGATCTGCGCCGTCAGCTGCGGGTACTGATTCCACCAGCCCTTGGCCTTACGCCGTTCCCGGTCCGCCTTGGCGAGGGCGAGCAACTTGCCGACAACTGCCTCGTCGGTCTCGCCGTACAGATGGGTCAAGGCCCTGATATCGGGATCGCGCAACGGCACCTGCCCGCGCTCGATCTTCGCCACCTTGGTCACAGAAGCCGTCAGCGCTTCGGCGGCATGCGCCTGCCGAAGGTCACATGCCTCTCGCATCCGCAGCAGCTCACCACCGAGCCGTCGCCCCAGAACGGTAGTGATGGTCTTCCCGCGGTCGGGGTTCCTGCCTGCCACGTGTGTCCTCTCCAGCCAAGGCCAGCAATTTTTCTGTCCTGTTCGATTGCTGGCCAATTCTCCTAGAGGCTACCGTCAGTACTCGATCAGCCACTCAAAGGAAACCAGTTGGCGGAAGTGCACCGTGCTGCCCGCACGGCGGAGCCACCCCGACTCCCCCACTCCCTGGAGGAAGCCGTGACCGACACCTGCCCTCCCGGCCCACCCAAGTCCTACGACCGCCACGACCAGGTCAGCTACACCCCGTACCCGCACAGCATCCCCCTCGCCCGCAGACGCGTCGCCGCACTCGCCGTCGACTGGGGTCACCCCGCCCTCGCCGGCGACGCAGCCCTGGTGGCAAGCGAGTTGTGCACGAACGCCCTGCTGCACGGCTGCCTACGAGACCGTCTCTTCCGAGTCGAGACGTCTCTCACCTCCAACGCCCTCCGCATCGCGGTGACCGACCCGAGGGGAGAGCGTCGGCCGGGCACCCGCCCCTCCCACCTCGACGACCAGTTCGGTCGGGGCCTGCTCATCGTCCGCGTGCTGGCGGGGCGTTGGGCGGTGGAGAGGCTCACGGTCGGCAAGACCGTGTGGGCGGAACTGGACCTGCCGAAGACGCGCGATGCGTGACTGCACGGAAGCGAGAGCCACAGCCCGCCTTGGCCTGGCGTACTCGCCACAGGTGGCTGACACCTACCGCCGTCAGTTGTGACGGGCGAGCTTGACCGAGGAGATGAGCAGGATCACGGCCAGCGCGGGGATGAGCACCAGGTCCGAGAACACTCCGACCAGCAGCCCGCCCAGCAGTGCGCCGGCGACCGAGCCCCCGGCCATGACCAGGGTGAAGCGGAGGTTGGCCCCGAGCACCGCGAAACTGCCGTCACGGCTGTACCGGGCGAACGCGACCAGCATGGTCGGCAGCGACACCAGCAGGGACAGGCTCCCGGCCGTCTTGATGTCCACCGCGAACAGCAGCACGATCGTCGGGATCAGCAACTCACCCCCGGCCACGCCCATGATCGCCGCAACGACCCCGATACCGAACCCGGCCACCACCCCGATGGGCACCTGCGCCCACAACGCCAGCGACAACGTCCCCACGGTGGTGACATGGGTGACCAGCAGGGCCGCGGCCATCAGCACCATCAGCGCGGCCAGCACCTTGTAGAGGGTGGAGCTGCGCATTCGCACCGCCCACGTCGCACCGGCCCAGGCGCCCAGCAGGCTTCCGACAAGCAGGTTGACCGCGACCGTCCAGTGCTCGGCCAGTGCGGAGGCGGGGACCGCTGCGAGCCGGGCGGGCAGCGAAACCAGTACCACGACCAGACTCATCGCCTTGTTCAGGATGACGGCGGAGAGCGCGGCGAACCCGAACAAGCCGATCAGCAGCGGCAGGCGGAACTCGGCACCGCCCAGGCCGATCATCCCGCCCAGGACACCGATGATCGCTCCCGCACGGAACACCAGGGGTACCGGGTGCGTGGAACGCAGGGGAGCGATGTTCTGGTCAGTGGCCATGACGGGCATCTTCCCTGGTGGAGGGCACTGCCCGGTATCGCGCCAGGTCACCTTCGGGGGAGGGCACCGGGCGCCCGCTCCCGATTCGTCGGGACCTCTCCATCAGTTCGGTGACACCGTCGCCGCCTACCAGCGCCAATACGACACGGAGACTTCAACAATCCAGGATCGCGTGAGTCCGGCTTAGGGCCTGTGCTGACCCTGTACCTGCAGCTCGGGCTCGGATTCTCACCGGTCCAGGCCGCTCTGTCCTTCGCCCCGGGGGTGATCGGCATCGTCGTCGGCAACGCCCTGGCGATGAATGTGGCCGCCAAGACCGGACGCACCTTCGTCACGGTCATGACCGCGGTGCTGGCGGCGAGCCTGTCCTCCATCGCCCTGGTGATCCACGCCGCGGGCGACCGCCTGAACGTGTGGGAGATGCTCGCACCGATCATCTTCTTCAGCTTCGCCATCGGCGGCGTGCTCAACGCACTGTTCGGCACCGCGTTCGCGCAGATCCAGCCACAGCAGGCCGGTGCCGCTTCTGGCCTGGTCAACACCACCGCCCAGGTCGGGCAGGCCTCGGGGATCGCGCTCTTCGGCACGGTGTTCTTCTCCCTGCTGCCGAACCACGGATACCAGTCCGCCACCGTCAGGACGTTCATGGTGAGCTTCGGGGTGACGCTGCTGGCCCTGCTGCTCACGGCGACGCTGCCCAAGCGGCAGCGGGCCGAGGACAACGCGCCCGCGCCCGATCGCGGGACGTCGTCCGCTCCGGCGTGACCGCAAGCCGGGGAGTGCCGCGGAGGCGCGCCCCGATCCGGGGCGACCGTACCTCCGCGGCTACGCCGTGCGGCGCCCCGGACCCAGGTACGCGCGGCTGTCCGCTCGCCCGCTGCCACGACCGCCTCGAACCGATCCCGAACCGCGTCGAACACGGGGAGCTCGGCAGGCAGCCGAGGTGGCCGTCCTGTCGCTTTCGATGCCGATCTTTACCGTGACCGCAACACCGTCGAGCGACTGATCAACCGCCTCAAGGACTGGCGCGGCATCGCCACACGCTTCGACAAGACACCCAAGAGTTACCTCGCCGGCCTCGAACTCCGCGCCTCGATGATCTGGGTCGGAGATCTACTGAAAGCAGCCGATTGATCAAGACGTCACACAGGCCCTAGGGCAGTCGCCCGAGCCACAAGAGGGCAAGGCGGTAGGCGGCGGCAGCCGCGATGAGTTGCACCAGAGCGGTAGCCATGTGCGCCCAGTCAGGAAGTACCTGCCGAAAGATCTCAAGTGCGATGCCGCGAACGAACTCGAATGCTGCGGCAGCGGCGAACATCGCGCCCGCTGACTGCTTGGTCCACTGACGCGATCTCGTGGCCGGACGGGGGGCAAGAGGTTCTGTCACTCGTCCGTTGTACCGGCACCTGATCCAACTCATCAATGGCCATGTGTGTCCTCTGAGTGCCCGACCAGACCGCGACCGGTGGAGAAGCACAGGGAACCCGGGACTCTCCGAACTGGGGCCGGTACCTCGCGGAACCGTCGCCATGGATAGCCTTCCCCTCCGTTTGGAACGCTCGGGAGGCTTCCTGTGCACACCGCCGTCTTCCTGTTGCGAAGCGCGCTTGGCCTGGGTGGGGGTCTCGTGTGCGCATGGGAGCTCAACCGCCAGGCTTCCGGACCCGGTTGGAGGAAGCCTCGGCTCCTCTCTGCGACGGCGGCTTTGCTCCTCGCCGCCCTGCTCGCCATCTGAGGGAGGTCTCGTTCAGTGCAAGCATCGGCATATCGCGGCATCAAGCCCGTCCTGCGGACCGTCTCCACCAGCAGCACTGCCCCGGCCTGCGAGACCACTCCGCGACCGCTGCTCTCGACGCGGACATGGGGGTACGACCCGACACGCTTCCTCACCTGAGAGTGCTCCTTTCCACGGCACGATCTGGACCCTCGACAAGGCCTGTCGTTCCAGGTCAGGAGGACTTCTCGCGTTTGTGATCAAGCCTCGGACGGACCACCTCGTGAAAGCCCGAGGCCGATACGCCTGGTCGTCCGCCGTGGCGGTGACACCATCGCCGATGGCGGACCGGGTCGCCCGTGGGCACTGGACTTTCCCGATCGGGTCCTGCTGGGCGCTGCGTACTGGCGCACCAACCTGACCATGCGGCAGATCGGCCCGCATTTCGGGGTGTCGCACTCCGCCGCCCACCGGGACATCGACACCCTCGGACCACTGCTTGTGGTCATCATGACCAGCCGCTGATTGCTACGCGCCCTGGCGCAAGCGCTGTGCGCCGCAGCGAAAGACCGCGCGCGTCCCGACCGCGATCGTTGACCGGGCACGGGGTAGGCGTGGAATTCGCAAGGAGTGGGTGGCACATGAGCGAGAAGACCCTGTCGGGCAAGGTGGCACTGGTGACCGGGGGCAGCCGGGGGATCGGCGCGGCGACGGCCCGGCGGCTTGCTTCGCTGGGCGCGGACGTGGTCATCACCTATGTCACGCAGGCGGAGAAGGCGAAGACGGTAGTCGAGGAACTGCGGTCGCAGGGCGTGCGCGCCGAGGGCATCCAGGCCGACCAGGCCGACCGCGCCCAGGTGACGGCCATGGTGGACGCGGTCGCTCAGCAGTTCGGCCGGATCGACATCCTGGTCAACAGCGCCGGTGTCTTCTGGCCCGGGGAGATCACCGACGCCGTACGCGATCAACAGCTCGCGATCAACCTGACCGGTGTCGCCGACACGACCTACCGGGCCGTGCGGCACATGCGCGAGGGCGGCCGGATCGTGAACCTGTCGTCCGGCCTTGCCAGCAAGACCTTCGCAGCCGGGATGTCCGACTACGCGGCGACCAAGGCCGCGGTCTCGGCATACACCCGCGGGTGGGCCCAGGATTTCGCCGCGCGCGGGATCAACGTGAACGTGATCGAGTGCGGCATCATCGACACCGACATGGCCATGGCGAAGGATTCCGAGGGCGGCCAGTTCATGCTTCAGGCGGTCATCCCGATGCACCGGTATGCCGAGGCCGACGAGGTCGCCGGTGCGGTGGCGTTCCTGGCCGGGCCGGACGCCGCGTACATCACCGGCAGCACCCTTCGTGTCGACGGCGGCGCCCTCGCCTGAGGCCTGGCTCAGGACTCACCGCGGCCGTCGCCGCGGGTCTCGCGGGGCGTGACGCCGAACTCGCGGCGGTAGGCGGTGGCGAACGACGCGTGGCTGGCGAACCCGGACGCGTGCGCGACCTGCGCGATCGACCGGTTGTCCCACGCTGAACCGGCCAACCGGGTCCGGGCCAGCCGCAGCCGCAGCCGCAGCCGCTCCGAGCGGATCAGCTCACGAGAGGTGGTGCCGGCGGCCTGCAGCACGTCTTGCAGATATCGCGCCGACCAACCCAGGGCCCCGGCGATGCCGGTAATGGCGAGGTCGGGGTCGGCAGCGTGACGGCGGACGTACTGCCTCACCTGCGCCTCGACCTCTCTTCGCCGGGCGGCCGGCGCCGAGTCGCTCGTGGCCACCCGGCACACGACGGTCACGGCGGGCGGCAGCACGCTCCTCGACAACGACGGCGACCTCTGCCAGACCGTCGACAACCTCCCGGCCGGCCCGACCCGGTACACGATCCGCACGGACCTGACCCGCCCGGCCACGGTGGCCGCAACCACCAGCCGCCTCACCGCGGCCTGGACCTTCACCTCATGCCGATCGCCTCCGTGGCCGCCGGTCCGCGGGAGCGGCTCCCGGACTGATCGTCACGTCACTGGCCGGCAGGCACCCCGCTCCCTGAACCGGCGGCTTCACGCCCGGAGAAGAACAGACCGGAGGAAAGATGGACATGGACGAACGAGCGGAAGCTCCGGACGAGGAGACCGAACCGCAGATGTCGCAGGAGGCGATCAGGACCGCCCTTTGGGAAGCCTGGACGGCAGGAGGACCGGCAGAAGGGACGGACAGCAAGCGGGGTCCCCGTCGCGTCCTCCGCCATGGGGCGTCGTGCCGTCTCGCCGAGTAGCGCTGGACTCCCCGCGCCCAGGCCTGGGCCGCGAGGAGCCCGGATCGGGTGCGAGGGGCCTGGCGGACCAGCTGGCGCAGGCTCGAGCCGGAGCGCTGGTGGGCAGGGAGCCGGAGCGGGCGGTGCTCGATGGGATGCTGTCGGGCGCGCCGCACGCTCCGCTCGTCGCCTACCTGCACGGCCCCGGAGGCATCGGCAAGTCCTCGCTGATGCGGTATACCGCCCGGCAGGCGGAACTCGCCGGCCGACGCGTGGTACACGTGGACGGACGGTTCCTCGACGCCGATTTGCGCCGACTCGAGGAGGCCGCCGCCCCTGCATGCTCCGAACCCGGCACGGTGCTGCTCATCGACACCTTCGAGCAGTGCCAGCCCCTCGAGACGTGGCTGCGCGAAACCTTCCTGCTACGGCTCGCCGACCATGCGATCGTGGTGCTGGCCAGCAGGGTGGCCCCCGACGCCGAATGGTCGCTGGATCCCGGGTGGGCGCAACTGTTCACCGCACTTGCCGTACGGCCGCTCGATCCGACCCAGTCCGCCGCCCTGCTCGCCGCCCGGGGGGTCCCCGCCGAGCAGCGCGGCGCCTGCGTCGCCTTCGCCGGAGGCAGCCCGCTCGCCCTCTCCCTGGCCGCCTCCCTGCCCCCGGCCGCACCCGGCACACTGTGGGAGCCGACCGGCGACACCCTGACAACGCTGGTCGAGCGGCTGGTCGGCGACCTGCCCAGCGCCGTCCACCGACGCGCCCTCGAGGTCGTCGCGCAGGCCTACGTCACCCGAGAGTCTCTGCTGCGCGCAGTGCTGGGCGACGAGGACACCGACATGGTGTTCTCCTGGCTGCGCCAGCTGCCCTACATCGAGGCAACCCCCGAGGGGCTGCACCCGCACGACGCGGTGCGGGCGACCCTCGAGGCCGACCTGCGCTGGCGGGACCCCGAGCGCTACCACGACATCCGCGCCCGCATCTCGCTCGCCGGCCTGCAGGCCGTACGCGGCGCCACCGCCGACGACGCGCTCTTACGGGTCGCGGAATGGATGTTCCTCTTCCGCGACCACGACCGCCCGGACAACCTGTACGACCACCGGAAGCACCCGCACATCGAGGACACCCCGCTGCGGCCCGAAGACGTGCCCGCCGTGCTGCGCATGGCCGAGGAAGCCGAAGGCCCGGCCTCGGCAGCCGCAGTCGCCCACTGGCTGCGCCGCCAGCCGCAGGCCTTCCGCGTCCACCGCTATACGGGCTCCACCACACCCGTTGCGTTCATGGCCATCCTGCGGCTGGACGCACCCCTGCCCGAGGACCGCGCCGCAGACCCGGTCATCGCGGCAGTCTGGGACCTCGTGGAGGCAGCCGTACCCCTGGGGCCGGATGAGCACCTGGGCATCCGTCGCTTCGCGGTGCAACCCGGCGGCCGACAGCGGCCCTCGCCCCTGATGGAACTCATCAGCCGGCGCACCATCGCCGAGGAGATGAGGGCCCACGGACGCGCGATGATGTTCACCGTGTTCGAAGACGCCGAGCGGTGGGGACGCTATCTCGCCGAGGCGGGGATGCCGCAGGTCGCGGCCGTGGACGTCGGCGGCAGGCGACAGCACGTCTTCGGCCGGGACTGGCGACGGCAGACAGTGGAGGAGTGGGTGCAACGCTGGGCGCACACCGCGCTCACGCCCGTAGCGACATGGCCCACAACCGCCCCCGCGAGTGGCCCGGGCAACCAGCTGCCGCGCGCCGCGTTCGAGGAAGGAGTACTGGAGGCGCTGCGCACCTG
>NZ_JBHVYZ010000044.1:0-72794 GCF_042880295.1 Streptomyces sp. NPDC058307 | reverse complement strand
AACCTGCCGGTGGCGATGCGCACTCTGCTGACGCTGCTGCGGCTGCTTTGGTAGGCGCTACGGCAGCTATACGACGCCGAGGGCGCCCGGGACCGTGAGGTTCCGGGCGCCCTCGTCGTCGTGGAAGGGAGCCGTGGGTCAGGCCGCGACCTGCGGCTGCGGCTTCGCCTTGTCCGGGCCGCCCGTGAAGTCCTCGTAGGCCGCCAGGACCTCGTCGGTGGGGCCGTCCATGCGCAGTTCACCGCGCTCCAGCCACAGCACCCGGTCGCAGGTGTCGCGGATCGACTTGTTGCTGTGGCTGACCAGGAACACGGTGCCCGCGGTCTGGCGCAGCTCGCGGATGCGGGCCTCGGAGCGCTTCTGGAAGGAGCGGTCGCCGGTGGCGAGGGCCTCGTCGATGAGGAGGACGTCGTGGTCCTTGGCGGCGGCGATGGAGAAGCGCAGGCGGGCCGCCATGCCGGAGGAGTAGGTGCGCATCGGGAGGGTGATGAAGTCGCCCTTCTCGTTGATGCCGGAGAAGTCGACGATCTCCTGGTAACGGTCCCTGACCTGCTCGCGGGACATGCCCATGGCGAGGCCGCCGAGGTGGACGTTGCGCTCACCGGTGAGGTCGTTCATCAGGGCCGCGTTGACGCCGAGGAGGGAAGGCTGGCCGTCGGTGTGGATACGGCCGTTCTCCACCGGGAGCAGGCCCGCGACGGCCTTGAGCAGCGTCGACTTGCCGGAGCCGTTGGTGCCGATCAGCCCGATCGCCTCGCCCTTGTAGGCGACGAACGACACGTTCTTGACGGCGTGCACCTTGCGTACCCCGGCTGCCTTCTCGACCTGGCCCCGGCGCAGCATGCGGTTGAGGGCGGCGGTGGCGGAGCCCCGGCCCGCGCCGGTGCCGTTGACGCGGTAGACGATGTCGACGCCGTCGACGACGACGGTGGGGATCTTGTCGTCCTCGATGTTCTCGATGTGCTCGATGTCAGCCACGGCCGTACGTCTCCTCAGCCTTCCAGAAGTAGATGAAGCCGCCGACGCCGGCGACCAGCGCCCAGCCCACCGCGAGCGCCCACACGTGGTGCGGCAGCTGACTGGCGTGGAAGCTGTCGATCAGGGCGTAGCGCATCAGGTCGATGTAGACGGCGGCCGGGTTGGCCTGGAGCACGGGGACCATCCAGGACGGCCAGTCGTGGTGGCCCTTGGCCAGCTTGTCGATGCTCCACATCACACCGGAGACGTACATCCAGGTGCGCAGGACGAACGGCATCAGCTGCGCGATGTCCGGCGTCTTGGCGCCCATCCGAGCCATGATCATCGAGACGCCGGCGTTGAACGTGAACTGCAGAATCAGTGCCGGGATCGCCAGCAGCCAGGACGCGGCGGGCGGGACACCGAAGCCGAGCAGGATCACGATCAGGGCGGCCATCGAGAAGAGCAGCTGCTGCAACTGCTGGAGCGCGAACGAGATCGGCAGCGCGGCCCGCGGGAAGTGCAGGGCGCGCACGAGGCCGAGGTTGCCGGAGATGGCGCGGGTGCCCGCCATGATCGAGCTCTGGGTGAACGTCCAGATGAACACGCCCGTGACCAGGAACGGGACGTAATCCGGCACGTTCCTCTTGGTGCCCAGCAGTACGCCGAAGATGAAGTAGTAGACCGCCGCGTTCAGCAGTGGCGTCATCACCTGCCAGACCTGGCCGAGCTTCGCCTGGCTGTACTGCGCGGTGAGCTTGGCGGTCGAGAACGCGGTGATGAAGTGGCGCCGTGCCCACAGCTGACGGACGTAGTCGGGCAGGGAGGGGCGGGCGCCGCTGACCGTGAGGCCGTACCGGGCGGCCAGGGCCGAGAGGTCGTCGTCGGCCGGGGGCGCTGTCGGGGGCGGTGTGTCGATGACCTGGCTCACATCCGCTGCTTTCGCTCGGGGGGTGGAGGGCAGTGCGCGTGCGGCCGGCGAGCCCGTCATTCGACGTTTCCTTACGTGACTCTTTACGTTTTCTTACGTCGGGACGGGACCGTATCGTCGCATCGTGAGCGTAGGACGAGTGAGCGTCGGAACGCAACCGTTTCGTCGTGACGGATCGCGTTGGAACGCAACCGTTTCGTCGTTTCGCAAGTCGCACGGCGGGACGACACCGTCCCGTCCCGGCAAATCGCGTCGGAACGGGACCGTTTCGTCGCTACGCCCTATGCTGGTCCGCATGACGACCAACGCCGACGCGCCGCAGACCCGTACGCGCCGCCGTGCCCCGGCAGGGGCCGCCGTACTCCGTGAGGATGTGACGGAAGCCATTCGGGCAGCCGTCTTCGAGGAGCTCGCGGCGGCCGGATACGCGCGGATGTCGATCGAGGGCATCGCGCGCCGCGCGGGCGTCGGCAAGACCGCGGTCTACCGCCGCTGGCGTTCCAAGCAGCACCTGGTCCTCGACGTCGTGTCGGAGATCGCGGTGATGGGCCTGCCGGTGCCGGACACGGGCTCGCTGGAGGACGACCTGCGGATGCTGTACGAGGTGACGTCCCGGGCGCTACGGCATCCGGTGGCCTCGCAGATCATCCCGGACCTCCAGGCCGAGGCGGCCCGCAACCCGGAGATCGCCGAGGCGCTGCAGAACGCGTTGCAGAAGGGGCAGGAGGGTGTCGCCAGCAAGATCGTCACGGCGGCGGAGCAGCGCGGGGAGCTCCGCAGGGGCTTCAACGACGAGTTGGCCCTCGATCTGATCTCGGGCCCGCTGTACTGGCGTTCTGTGGTGATCCGCAGCCCGAAGCTGCCGAAGGGGTATCTCGCGGCGCTGGCGAGGGCGACGACGGAGGCACTGAAGGCGCTCTGAGCCTCAGCGTGACGCGCGCAGCGAGGAGTTCTGGGGCGAGCACCCGGCCCTGCCTGTCCGCCGACGGTCCCGCGGCGATCAGCTTCCGCTCGGCGATCAGCTTCCGCTCGGCGATCAGCTTCCCCTCGGCGAACAGCTTCCCTGTCACCCGGTGAGGAGATGCGTGAGGTCCGCCAGGCCGGCCGTCCTCAGCACACGGTCGGCGAAGCCCGGCAGCGGCACGTGCAGGAGGGCCGTCCAGCGCTCCGGGACGGCCGTGACGCCGTACACCGCTCCGGCCAGGCCGCCCGTCACCGCTGCCACCGTGTCCGTGTCACCGCCCAGGTCGATCGCCGCGCGTACGGCTGTCTCGTACGAGGTCGTCGTGCGCAGCGCCCAGACCGCCGAGCCCAGGCAGGGCCATACGGCACCGTTGAACTCGGTGGCCTGGTCCGGGTGCCAGTCGGGGGCCAGGACGGTGGCGTAGCGTCGGCGGTGGTCGGGGTGGACCATGCCGAGGGTGGCTTGCACGGCGTCCAGTGGGTCGTCGCCGGCCAGGGCCACCCGTATCAGTTCATGGAAGACGGCCGTGCCCTCCCAGGCCGCACGGTCGCCGTGGGTGAGGGCGGCCAGGCGACGGGCGGCGGCTATGGTGGCCTCCCGGCCGTGGCGGGCGAAGTGCACGGCGGACGGAGCCGCCCGCATGAGGGCGCCGTTTCCGGCCGCCCGTTGGTTCACCTGGAAGTGGAGAGCGGCCGCGGTGTCCCAGGGGTCGCCGCTGCTGAGCACGGCCTCGGTCTGGAGGCCGATGTCCTTCGGCTCCGCCGCCGCCCACCGCTGGAACCGCCGGAAGACATCCGGGAGTTCGAGCCCGCCGCACTCCACCAGGGACTCGGCGACCAGGACGGCCATCTGTGTGTCGTCGGTCGCCTCGCCCGGGTCCCAGCCGCCGCCCCCGCACATCTCGCCGCCGTGCCCCGGCTCCGGAAACCGGTCCGAGAAGGCACCCTCCGGCCCGAACTCGAAGGGAGCGCCCAGCGCGTCCCCCACGGCGGAACCAATGACAGCGCCCAGGGCGCGCTCTGCGTTGACGACCATCAGCGCAGGCTAGCCCTGAGCGGTTGCGGCCACCCACGCGGGCGGGCCGCCCCGAGCCTCTGGCTTACCCGCCTGGGCAGGTGCAGGCCGGGAGTGTCCGCGCCCGGCGGGTGCCCGAGGTGATGGGGCCATCCTGGACAGGCCGACCCCGAGCCGCCGGCGGTTCGCCCGGGCAAGCCCTGGCCCGGCGCGTCCACCTCCCGCCCCTGCTCCTCCCGCCGTCCCGGCGACCATGCGCCGTCCCGGCGACCACGCACCGCCGTCCCGGCAAGTCGCCTTCCGGGCCTACTCGATGACGAGGTCGACCTCGATGTTGCCGCGGGTGGCGTTGGAGTAGGGGCAGACCTGGTGGGCCTGCTCGACGAGCTTGCGGCCGGTCTCGGCGTCCACGGTGTCGGGGAGTTCGACGCGGAGGGCGACCTTGAGGCCGAAGCCCTCGCCCTGCTTGCCTATGCCGACCTCGGCGGTGACGGCGGCGTCGCTGACGTCCACCTTGGCCTGGCGGCCGACGACACCGAGGGCGCTGCCGAAGCAGGCGGCGTAACCGGCGGCGAACAGCTGCTCCGGGTTGGTGCCCTGTCCGTTGCCGCCCAGCTCCGCCGGCGGGGCCAGAGCGACGTCGATCTTGCCGTCGTTCGTGTAGGCGCGGCCGTCGCGGCCGTGGGTGGCGGTGGCGACAGCGGTGTAGAGCGCGTCCATGAAAGACCATCCCTCTCGAAGTCTGTTCCGGCGGCTCTTCTGCGACCGCCTCACGACCGTTAGTAGAGCACACAATCTAGTTGTGCACAACTAAATGGCTCGCAAGAGCTATCCTGGAGACATGACCACGCCACCGACCGCCACCGACTGGCTCCGCCTCGACCAGCAGATCTGCTTCTCCCTGAACGCGGCTTCCCGTGCCTTCGGCAGCGTCTACCGCGTGATCCTCAAGGATCTGGGGATCACCTACCCGCAATACCTGGTGATGCTCGTGCTGTGGGAGCACGGCGAACTGCCCGTCAAGAAGCTCGGCGAGCACCTGCGGCTCGACTCGGGCACCCTCTCCCCGCTCCTCAAGCGACTCGAGACGGCCGGCCTGGTCCGGCGCGAACGCAGCGCCCGCGACGAGCGCTCGGTGGAGGTGCGCCTCACCGAGGAGGGTGTCGCCCTGCGCGAACGGGCGGTGCAGGTGCCCCGCCGGATCGTCGCGGCGACCAGCTTCGACGTGGACGAGATCCGCGACCTGCGAGCCCGCCTCGACCAGCTCACCTCGTCACTGGACGCGGCCGTGCACGCCGAGCTGCCCGACGAGGACTGACAGTCACCGCAGTGGCCCCCTGGGCCCCGGCCGCCTGGTTCACTGATACGCGGACACGCGGACACGGGGACACGGGTCGAGCGAAGAGGGGACGGCCGTACATGACCTGGCTGATCACCGGCGGCGCCGGTTACATCGGGGCGCACGTCGTGAGGGCGATGACCGAGGCGGGCGAGCAGGCGGTCGTGTACGACGACCTGTCCACCGGCGTCGCCGAGCGCGTGCCGGCCGACGTGCCGCTGGTGGTGGGCTCCACGCTGGACGCCGAGCGGGTCGCGCACACCCTGGCGGACCACGAGGTCACCGGGGTGGTCCACCTCGCGGCGAAGAAGCAGGTCGGCGAGTCGGTGGACCTGCCGCTGCACTACTACCGGCAGAACGTCGAGGGCCTGCGCGTGCTCCTGGAGGCCGTGACGACGGCCCAGGTCCCCTCCTTCGTCTTCTCGTCCTCCGCGGCGGTCTACGGCATGCCGGACGTCCCGCTGGTGACGGAGCGCACCCCGTGCGCGCCGATGTCGCCCTACGGCGAGACCAAGCTGGCCGGCGAGTGGCTGGTCCGCGCGACGGGCCGTGCGACGGGCCTCTCCACGGCGTGCCTGCGCTACTTCAACGTGGCGGGCGCGGCGAGCCCCGAGCTGGCCGACACGGGCGTCTTCAACATCGTCCCGATGGTCTTCGAGAGACTCACGCAGAACGCGGCCCCGCGCATCTTCGGCGACGACTACGACACCCCCGACGGCACCTGCGTCCGCGACTACATCCACGTCGCCGACCTGGCCGAGGCCCACGTGGCCGCGGCCCGCACCCTGCAGTCGTCCCCCGGACGCGACCTCACCGTCAACATCGGCCGCGGCGAGGGCGTCTCCGTGCGCGAGATGATCGACCACATCAACGCCATCACCGGTTACGACCGCCCCCCGACGGTCACTCCCCGCCGCCCCGGAGACCCCGCCCGGGTCGTCGCCTCCGCCGACCTGGCGGCCACGGAACTCGGCTGGCAGGCCAAGCACGACGTCCAGGACATGATCACGTCGGCGTGGGAGGGATGGGTGCGGCTCCATCCGGAGGCGGCTCGGGGCTAGGTGTATTGAGCCGCAGCGTTGTTTACACGGCTGATGGGCGGCCGGCCGCCGAGTGCGGTGTGGCAGCGGTGGTAGGGCCCTCCTGATGGATCTCCGCGGCGGGCGACGGCGGCCCGTCCGAGCCACGCGGCACCCGGCGCCCCGGCCGCCCCGCCGGGCGCCAGGTGGACGGGCGGGTGGGTGTGGGACGGGACGGACTCGACGGCACGGCCCCTCCTAGCGGGTCTCGGCGACGGGCGTGTCCGTCGCGGGGCCGTCCACGCTGGCCTGCGGGACACGGTCGAGCGCGGCTGCCGCCGACGGCACCGGATGCCGGTCGGCCGGCGGGATCACCGGCGGCGACTCCCTTTCGCCCAGGACGACATGGCGTACGACCCGTTCGGCGGCGCGGCCGTCGTCGTACGGGCAGAAGCGCTCGCGGAACGCCGAGCGCAGCTGGGTGGAGCGGGAGCCGCGCCAGTGGCCGGTGGCGAAGATGTCGATCAGTTCGTCCTCGCTGCGCGCGATCGCGCCCGGCGCGAAGGACCGCAGGTCGAAGTAGGTGCCGCGGGCCGCCTCGTATGCCTCATGGTCGTCGGCGTGGATCACGATCGGGCGGTCCAGGCCCGCGTAGTCGAACATCAGGGACGAGTAGTCGGTGACCAGGGCGTCCGAGGCGAGGCACAGGGACTCCACGCTCGGGTGGTCGGTGACGTCGATGACCCGGCCGGTGGCGTCGGAGACTAGCGGGCCGCCGTGGCGGTGGTGCGCGCGGGCCAGGACGACGAAGCGGGGGCCCAGGCGGCGCAGCAGGCGGTCCAGGTCGAGGGTGGTGCGCTGGGTGCGGCGGTAGTCGCGGTAGGTGGGCGCGTACAGGATCGCGACCGAGCCCGCGGGGATGCCGAGGGACTCGCGCAGTCGCCGTACGTCCGCCGAAGTCGCCCGCTGGAACACGTCGTTGCGCGGAGAGCCGTAGGGGAGCGTGGTGTAGCGGCCGGGGTAGACCCGCTCCCAGGTCAGGGTGGTGTGGCGGTTGGGGGACAGGAGGTAGTCCCACTGGTCGACGCCGCGCAGCATCGCGTCGAAGTCCAAGTCGCCTGCCGCCGCCGGGCGTTCCCGGAGGTCCAGGCCCATGTGCTTGAGGGGCGTGCCGTGTTGGGTCTGGACGAGGACCTGGCCGGGCCGCTTGACCAGACGGCGGTCGAAGTCGGTGTTGTTCACCAGGTACGTGGAGCGGGCCAGCGCCGTCCAGTAGGCGGCCGTGCCGGGGCGCAGCCTGCGGGTCGCGGTCGGGATCGTGTGGTGGTACTCGGGGCGGGCGATCCACGCGGTGCGGATGTGCGGGGCGAAGGTGCGGAACGCCTCCTCCAGCGCGCCCGGGTTGCAGCCGTGGCCGCGGCCCCCGTACGCGGCGAAGACGGCACGGTCCGCGCGCAGCGGGAGGCGGAGCTGGACGCGGTAGTGGAGCCGCAGGGCCGCCGTGTGCAGGGCCGTGGCGAGGCGTACGAGCGGGCGGGTGGTTCCCCGGCCGGACCTGCGGGCCAGTTCCGCGAGCCGTTGGGTGCGGTACAGGCCCAGGCGGATCACGGCGTGGCGCAGCCGGGAGCGCGCCGGGACCGGGTGGCCCGGGGTGCGGTGGGCGCGGTAGTGGTCGCGGGCCCGCCGCAGGAACGCGTGGCGGCTGCCGCGCGGGAGGCTCTCCCGGTCGGTGAACACCGCCGAGAGGTGGTCCACCATGCGGCGGAACAACACCGGCCGCCACTGGGCGAGTTCGGGGCGCGGGTCGACGTACGCGAAGACCCTGTCGTACTGCCCGAAGACGTCGAAGTGGTCTCCGGCGCCGAGGGATTCGCCCCCGCGGCGCTTGCGGTGGTGGACGCAGACGCGGTCCAGGGTGGCGATCGACTCCGCGGCCATCAGGACGGGGTAGGTCCAGGGCAGGTCCGTGTGGTGACCGGGCGGGAAGGCGAAGCCCTCGCGCTCGACGAACTCCCTGCGGTACGCCTTGTTCCAGGCCACCGGCGGCACCCGCAGCAGCCCCGGGCGGTCCTCCAGGCGGAAGGGCGCCGGGCCCTGCTCGGTGAGCTGTCCCGCGAAGGCGTCGCGGACCGTCCCGTCCGACCAGTGGGCGAGCGCGTGGTCGTGGACCAGGACGTCCGGCTCGCCCGTCTCCTTCAGCCGGTCGGCGATCGCCCGCAGCGCGTGCGGGGTGAGGGTGTCGTCGCCGTCGAGGAACAGCAGGTAGTCGCCGCTCGCCTCGGCCGTCCCGGCGTTGCGGGCGGGGCCGAGCCCCGTGTTCCGCGCCTGGTGGACGGCCTTGACCCGGGGATCACGGGCCGCGTACTCGTCGATGAGCTCGCCGCACGCGTCCGGCGAGCGGTCGTCGACCGCGATCAGCTCCAGATCCTCGTACGACTGCGACAGCACCGATTCCAGGCATGCGGGCAGGTACGCCTGAACCTTGTACGCGGGGACGATGACACTGAACCTGGGCACGGCACATCCAAGGGTCGGCGCGGGAGTTCTGCCCGGGAACGCCCCACGACGGCGCGGAGTTACGGTCCGTACGGCATTCGGGCTAACGCGAAGGGGCGGACCGGTGCCGGCCCGCCCCTCCAACTGCGCTGCCCTACGGGTTACTTCACCGCGCCCGCCATCACGCCGGACACGAACTGCCGCTGGAACGCGAAGAACACGATCAGCGGAATCACCATCGAGATGAACGCGCCCGGAGCCAGGACGTCGACGTTGTTGGCGAAGGCGCGCATCTGGGTCTGGAGGGCGACCGTGATCGGCTGGCTGTCGGCGTTCGTGAACACCAGCGCGATCAGCATGTCGTTCCACACCCACAGGAACTGGAAGATGCCCAGACTCGCGATCGCGGGCCCGCCGAGCGGCAGCACCACCCGTGTGAACAGGCGCAGTTCGCCCGCGCCGTCCAGCCGTGCCGCCTCCAGGAGTTCGCGGGGGATCTCCGCGAAGAAGTTCCGCAGCAGGAACACCGCGAACGGCAGGCCGAAGCCCGTATGGAAGAGGATCACTCCGAAGATGTTGCCGAACAGGCCGATCTTGCCGAAGAGTTCGGCGATCGGGATCAGCGCCACCTGCACCGGTACCACCAGCAGACCGACCACGCCCATGAACCACCAGTCGCGGCCCGGGAACTCCATCCACGCGAACGCGTAGCCCGCGAGCGCGCCGATGACGATCACGAGCAGCGTCGCCGGGACCGTGATCAGTACGGTGTTGACGATGGAGCCGGTGATGTCGCTGTTCTGGAGGAGCTTGTCGTAGCTGTCCAAGGTGAGTTGGGAGGGCTTGGTGAACACCGTCCACCAGCCGGTCGCCGCCAGGTCGCCCGGGCTGCGCAGCGAGGAGATCAGCAGCCCGATCGTCGGCACCAGCCAGAACAGGGCGACGGCGACGAGGAAGACGCTGATCAGGCCGCCGCTGACGCGCTCGACGAGCCGTGAGCCGAGCGACTGTTTCGCCTTCACCCCGTCGGCCGTCGCCGTCTCGGGAAGCCTTTCGGCCTGAGTGGTCATCGCCGTACCTCCCGCCTGAGCCGACGAATGTTGAACCACATCACCGGGATCACCAGCAGCAGCAGGAACACCGAGATGGCGCTCGCGATGCCGGGCTGGTCCTCGGCGAAGCCCTTGCGGTACAGCTCCAGGGCGAGGACGTTCGCGTCGTCCTGCGAGGAGCCGGGCGGGATGATGAAGACCAGGTCGAAGATCTTCAGGACGTTGATCATCAGGGTCACGGTGACGACCGCGAGGACGGGCGCCAGCAGGGGGACCGTGACCCTGCGGAAGACCTGCCACTCGCTCGCGCCGTCGACCCGGGCCGCCTCCAGGAGTTCGCGGGGGATGCCCGCGAGTCCGGCCGCGATCAGCACCATCGCGAAACCGGCCCACATCCAGATGTACGACCCGATGATCGCCGGTGTCACCAGCGACGGGCCGAGCCAGTTGATCCCGTTGTAGGGCTCCTTGAAGTTGCTCGCCGGAAGTCGCAGCCGGGCCCCGTCGGCCTTCTGCGAGAAGGAGAACGTGCCGTCGTTCCCGGCCTTCGCCGTCTCGACGACCTTGCCGTCCCTGACCGCCTCGATCTTCATGCCGGGGTAGCCGAGTTCGGTCGGGTCGACCCCGCCGAGCGTGCCGACGCCCTTGCCGCGCGTGAAGTCCTGCCAGGTCGTCCCGGTGATCCGGCCCGGGTCCGCCTGCGGCGGCACGGCCTTCTTCGCGTCACCGGGCATCTGGTCGGGGGCGACACCCACCAGGGGCAGGGTGACCGTCCCGCCGGTGTGGACCGTCGTCTTCGTGATGAAGCCGCCCCCTTGTGCCACCAGGGGGGAGTTCCGGCCCGGGTGGGCCTTCGGGAACGCCGAGGACTGCGCGAACGTGTCGTGCACGCCCACCCACACCGCGTTCGCGAACCCCTTGTCCGGGTCCTGGTCGTAGACGAGCCGGAAGATGATGCCCGCCGCCAGCATCGAGATCGCCATCGGCATGAAGACGACCAGCTTGAACGCCGTTCCCCAGCGCACCCGTTCGGTCAGCACCGCGAAGATCAGACCGAGCGCGGTGGAGATCGTCGGCGCGAACACCACCCAGATGATGTTGTTCTTCAGGGCCGTGCGGATGCTGTCGTCGGTGAACAGGGCCTTGTAGTTGTCGATTCCGGCGAAACCGTCACCGGACTGGTTGGAGAAGCTGCGGACGATCGAGTACCCGATCGGGTAGACCACGAGCGCGCCCAGCAGCACCAGGGCGGGCAGCAGGAACAGCACTGCCACGGTCCTGCGCGTGCCGGTCACGCTCTTGCGCGACTTGGGGGAGGCAGGGGTCTCGGGGACCCCTGCCACCGTGGTGGACGTCATCGCGTCAGTTCCCGTAGGCGGCCGCCGCTTCGGCCTCCAGCTTCGACTGCGTGCCCGCGACGTTCTTCGGGTTCGTCAGGAAGTCCTGCAGCGCCTTCCACTCGCCCTTGCCGGGGGTGCCGCCGAAGGCCTGCGGCGCCTGGTCCGACATGTCGAAGCGGAAGTCGTCGCCGGAGCCGATCAGCGCCTTGGCGATCTTCTGCTGCACCGGGTTCGGGTACGAGGAGATGTCCACGTTCTTGTTCGGCGAGAGATAGCCGCCCAGCTTGGCCTGGATCGTCGCCGCGTCCGGGGAGGCCAGGAAGGTGGCCAGCGCCTGCGCCGCCTTGGAGTCCTTCAGGATCACCGCCGCGTCGCCGCCGGAGACCACGGGGGCGGTGTCACCGACCTTCGGGAACGGGAACACCTTCGCGTCCGTGCCGACCTTCGCCTTGGCCGTCTGGATGTTGACCTGCGCGAAGTCGCCCTCGTAGACCATGGCCGCCTTGGGCTGGTCGCCGCCCGTGAAGGTCTGGGTCACCGAGGCCGGGAAGTCGATCTGCAGCGCGCCCTTGGCGCCGCCCGCGACATAGTCCTTCTTGCCCCACACCTGGGCCAGCGTGGTCAGCGCGTCCTTCACGGACGGGTCCGTCCACTTGATCTCGTGCTTGGCGAGCTGGTCGTACTTCTCCGGGCCCGCCTGGGAGAGGTAGACGTTCTCGAACCAGTCCGTCAGGGTCCAGCCCTCGGCGCCGCCGACGGAGAACGGGGTCACGCCCGAGTCGTAGACCGTCTGCGCGGTGCTGAGCAGCTGGTCCCAGGTCTTCGGCTCGGTGGCACCCGCGTTCTCGAAGACCTTGGCGTTGTACCAGATCAGCGACTTGTTGGCGGCCTTGTAGTACACGCCGTACTGGGTTCCGCCGACCTTGCCGATGTCCTGCCAGCCCTGCGAGTAGTTCTTGGCGAGCTCCGCCTTGGCCTCCGCGCCCAGGGGCTTGGCCCACTTCTTGTCCACGGCCTGCTTGATCGCGCCGGGCTGCGGGAGCATCGCGATGTCCGGCGGCTGGCCGCCCGCGACCTTCGACCCCAGGAAGTTGACGATCGGGTCCTGGGCCGGCACGAAGGTCACCTTCGCGCCGGTGCGCTTCTCGAACTCCGCGAGAACCTTCTTGAAATTGGCCTGTTCGGCGCCGCTCCAGACGGCGGCGACCTCCAGGCTCTGGCCGTTCAGTTTGGGCAGGGTGACCGTCGTGCCGGTCTCCTTGCCGCCTGTCGCACCCGTGTCGCTGCCCTTGTCGTCATTTCCACCGCATGCGGTGAGCGAGAGGGCGAGGGCCGCCGCGAGGGCGGCGGCCGCCGGTTTGGCAGCCCTGTTCGCTGACCTGTGCTTCCGCTGTGTGCTGCTCGTGCTGCGCATCACGACCCCGTTCTTCGTTCCTCGTCGAACGTTCGAGGGCTGTCTCGTGCGATCTGGTCTACGCCGGGGCGCCGAGGTCGGCAAGTGGGCGTCCACTGTCAAGCCGAAGATCGTGATGCCGTCGTGACCAGTGCCGGTGCGTCCGGGCACGCGTCGCCCGGGGCGGGGCCCCCGGACCCCTTGACGCCTAGAGCAGTGACGGGACCTCTGCCGCTGCGACTTCCCTCGCCGCGCGTTCCAATGCACTCGCCAGCAGGGCGAGATCCGTCGGTCCGTTGCCCAGTTCCCGGACCGGGCGGCGGGCCGGCGGGTCGCCCATGTGTTCCCACTCCAGGGGGACGACGGTGGGGCGCAGGGTCGCCGTGCGGGGGATGCGGCCGGTGACCCGGCCGGCCTGGAACGCCGTGACCCGGCCGTCGGGCCGGGTCAACCGGCCGCGGCCGGGAGCCGGTTCGTCCGGGCCGGTGGCCGGGGTGTCCAGGGTGACGCGGAGGGTGGCCCTGCGCGCCGCTTCCGACTCCGCGGTACGGCCGCCCGGGCCGGTCGCTGCCACCAGATGGACGCCCAGGCGCTCGCCCTCACGGGACACCGCCTCCAGCGCGCGTATGACCGAGCCGGCCGCCGGCCTGCCCGGGGAGCCGAGGGGCGGGGAGACCAGGGCGTCCAGGTCGTCCACGACCACGACCAGACGGGGCAGCGGGGGTGCCGTCTCCGTCCGGCGCCGGGCCGCCGCGGGGCGCAGGCGGATGGTGGAGCTGGGCGGCGAGTCGAGGTCGGCGGCTGCCGGGTCGCCGGGCGCACCGGCGGGGCCTGTCGCGCTGCGGGGGGACGCCGTGCGCTGGGTGACCATACGGCCCGACAGTTCCCGGCCGGTGTGCCACTCCGCGAAGTCGGATCGGCCCAGCAACTCCGCGCGCCGCTTCAGCTCGGCGCTCAGCGACTGGGCGAACTCCCGCATGCGGACCGGGTCGTTGGCGATGAGGTGGGTGGTCACATGCGGTACGTCCGTGCACACGCGCAGGCCCTCGCTGTGGCCGCCGGCGCCCACGCCGTCCCGCCCGTCCATCAGGACGACGCTGAGGCGGTCGGGGCGCTCGGCCGCGGCCAGCGAGGCGACGACCGCCCGCAGCAGTTCTGTACGGCCGCTGCCCGCGGGGCCCTCGATCAGCAGGTGCGGGCCGTCGGCCACGAGGTCGGCGCAGACCGGGCCGCGTGGTCCGGCCCCCAGCACCGCCCACGCCCGGCCGCCGAGCGACTCCGGGTCGTCGGCCGCGTCCGCCCAGCGGGTCATCAGCGACGGCGGGGTGGCCCGGGCCAGCCCCAACTCGTCCAGCAGACGCGCCGACTGGGGCAACGGCGAGGACACGCGCGCGTGCCCCGCACCGGCGGTGCCGTCCGTCCGCAGCGGCGCCAGCGCCCGCGCGAACCGCTCGGCCCAGGCCGCGGAGACGGCGTCCACGGCGGCGACCGTGCCGTGGCCGACGGGGGTGGGGGTGGCCGTGGGGACCGCGGTGAGGTGGACGGTGTCGGTGTCGGTGCGGGAGGCGTCCGCATGGCGGGCCTCAGTACGGCTGCGGTCGGTCTCGGCGCGGTTGCGGGGAGCGGCGGTGCGGTCGGTCTCGGGGCTGCGCGAAGCGCCGGTGGCGTCGGTCTCCGGGCCCGCCTCCGCGGGGACCCCCGCCCGCGCCACCCGCACCAGCCGCAGTGCCGTCGCCACGTCCCCGCTGAGCAGCCCGACTGCCCCGCACTCGCGGAACGTCGGAGCCGCCGCGCACGCCGCCTCGTACGTGTCCGTCACCGGAGAGGCGGGCGAGGCCGGGGCCGTCTCGGCCAGGCAGATGACATGGATACCGGCGCGGGGGCCCTCCGCCGCCAGCCGCGCCACCGCCTTGCGCAGATCCGCGCCGCCGGGATCGCCGTCCACGACGACCACGGAGTACGGCCCCGGGAAGCCGCCGCTCGTCCCGTCCTCGGTGTCGTCCCGGGCCCAGGAGGGCCGTCGGGCGGTGTTCCCGGGGCTGTCCTGCGGGGTGGCGGAACGGGCGGCCGGGACGGTCCCGCGGGCCGGAGCGAGCTCGGAGTCGGCCAGGTGGTCGTCCAGACGCCGCAGAAGTTCGTCGGTGCGGGCCGCGGCCTGTTCGCGGTCGTGGGCGAGAAGGAGACGGCAGTCCTGGCCGTGCCCCGGACGGACATGGGGGAGCCAGCCGAGCCAGGACCACTCGGCGGTGCGCTCCCGCGCGGGCCGGGAGCGGTCCGCGCTGATCAGGACGATCTCCAGGGTCTCGGGCGCGTGCAGGGCGGCGAGCTGGGCCACCACCGCGCGGGCCAGCCCGGCGAGCCGCGCGCGGGGACCCGCCAGGCCCAGCGCGCCGACCTCGCGCAGATCCGCGGTGACCGGAACGGCCGGCAGCAGTCCCGAGCCGTCGGGGGCCGCCCGGTCGGCGGTGCCGAGCCGCACGGTGAGGGCCTCCGGGTGCCCGGGCCCGCGCTCCCACAGGCGCGCACCGGGACCCAGTGCGGTCAGCAGCAGGGCGGCCGGGTCGGGCCAGACCTCGGGCATCCGGGACGCGGTGGCCGACGGCACCGCGGTCACGGGCGCGCTCGCCTCACCGTACGTCTCGTCCCGCTCGGAGGTCTCCTGCTCACCCCGTCCTCCGGCCAGCCGCCGGGCCCACGCGGACAGCCCGCCGCGCCGGCGCACACCCTGCGGTACGTCGGTCCCGCGCAGGGGGGTGCCCTTGCGACGGCCGCTCGCCGAGGCGTCGGTCGCGTCGGGAGCCGGGGGCAGAGCCTGGTCGGTCGGGGGAGGCGGGGGAACGGCGGTGGTGCGCGTCACTTCGAAGGAACCGAGCCCGGAGCGGCCGCCATGGGTGTCCCCGGGGCTGCTGTCGGTGTCGCCCCGCTGCTCGATCC
This sequence comes from Streptomyces sp. NPDC058307, assembly GCF_042880295.1. Lineage (NCBI taxonomy): Bacteria > Bacillati > Actinomycetota > Actinomycetes > Kitasatosporales > Streptomycetaceae > Streptomyces > Streptomyces sp. NPDC058307. Next base: position 57,355 of record NZ_JBHVYZ010000044.1, on the reverse strand, counting down.
GAGGCGCGCTGCCCTGACCCGGCACGACGACCGGAGGCTCGGCGGGGCCGTGGCCCTGCGCTCCCGTGGTTTCGGGGCCGCCCGCGGACGCGCCCCAGCTCGCGGAGCCGTAGGCGTGACGGGTCCGGTCGGTGGGCGGCCGGGGTGAGGAGCCGCCGCCGGCGCGGCCCTCCTCCATGCCTGCCGACACCCTGCCCCGCGCGCGTGGCGGCCGCTGCGCCTGTGCGGGGACCGAGCCGGCCACACCTGTGCCGTTCTCGTGAGCTCCCGTCGTCCCGCGCCCCGGCACAGGGCTCACGCTCGGCCCATGACCACCGCCGCCGTTCGCTTCACCGGCCGATGCCGAACCTCCGTGTGCGGGGCTCCCGCCCGGAGTCACCCGTACATGTCCCTCGCCGTCCGGTTCCGTCCCGAGCCGTCGCCCCCCGCTCGGCGAGAGCCGGAGCACCGACTCGCCGATCCTCAGAAGCGCTCCCGGGGTGAACCGGACCGGGCGGGTGCCCACGCGGGAGCCGTCCAGGGTCGTGCCGTTGGTGGAGTCGAGGTCGGCCACCGAGACGCGGCCGTCGGGGGCGACCGTGACCGCGCAGTGCAGGCGGGAGACGTCGGGGTCGTCCAGGGGCACGTCGGCGTCGGCGGAGCGGCCGATGTGGATCTGGCCGCCGTGCAGCAGATGGACGCCGCCGGCGTCGGGGCCGGCGACCACGTGGAGCTGGGTGGGGGCGTCGTCGAGCTCCGGGTGGGGCTCGGGGGCCGCCGGGGCGCCCAGGGACAGCACGGCGCCGTCGATCAGCGGGGGCTCGCCCAGGGTGGCGCGCTGGGCGTCCAGCCGCTCGCCGTCCGCGTACAGCACGACGGGACCGCCGCCGCGCTCGGCCTCACCCGCGCGCGAGGCGCCGTCCCCTGGGACCGCCGAGGCGAGCGCGGTGGCCACCGCGGCCAGTGCGGTGCCGACGGGAGCGGTGACCAGCACGTCGCGGCTCGCGGCGCGGCCCCGGGTCCGGTCGGGCGGGCCCAGCGGGTCTACGACGGTCAGCCGGATCTGCATCGCCGTCAGCGGTCCCTTCTGCTCGGACGCGGACATCCCCACCCCGCACGAGCACCATCGGCCAGTACTGCACGCATCCTCGCACCTGACACTGACAACGCGCCCGTCGCCCGAGGGCAAGTGATCTTGATTGGTCAGCTCTGCCCCCAAAAGTGCCTGACCACTGCCGCGCCGGTGATCACTTGAGATCGGTCACGTCAACGTCCGGCAACCGGGGACCCGGACGGAGCGTCTTTCCTTCGAACGTGCTTGGCAGCGCTTACGTAGTGCTGTGAGGAGCGGCACTACAGTGGGTCGGAACGACAGCCAGCAGCAGGGAGTGCATGACGTGCGGCCGGTAGGCAGCAAGTACTTCCTCGAGGAGCCGCTCGGACGCGGTGCCACGGGGACCGTGTGGCGTGCCCGCCAGCGGGAGACCGCGGGCGCCGAGGCCGCCGTACCGGGACAGCCCGGCGAGACCGTCGCGATCAAGGTCCTCAAGGAGGAGCTCGCGAGCGACCCGGACATCGTGATGCGGTTCCTGCGCGAGCGCTCCGTCCTGCTGCGGCTGACCCATCCGAACATCGTGCGGGTGCGTGACCTGGTCGTCGAAGGCGATCTGCTCGCCCTGGTCATGGACCTCGTCGAGGGCCCCGACCTGCACCGCTATCTGCGCGAGAACGGGCCCTTCAGCCCCGTCGGCGCCGCCCTGATCACCGCCCAGATCGCCGACGCCCTCGCCGCCAGCCACGCCGACGGCGTGGTCCACCGCGACCTCAAGCCCGCCAACGTCCTGCTGCGGCAGTACGGCGGCCAGATGCACCCCCTGCTGACCGACTTCGGCATCGCGCGCCTCGCGGACTCCCCGGGCCTGACGCGGACCCAGGAATTCGTCGGCACGCCCGCGTACGTCGCGCCCGAGTCCGCCGAGGGCCGCCCGCAGACCTCCGCCGTCGACATCTACGGCGCCGGCATCCTGCTGTACGAGCTGGTCACCGGCCGTCCGCCGTTCGCCGGCGGTTCCGCACTCGAAGTCCTGCACCAGCACCTGAGCGCCGAGCCGCGCCGCCCCTCCACGGTCCCCGACCCGCTGTGGACGGTCATAGAGCGCTGTCTGAGCAAGAACCCGGAGCGCCGCCCCAGCGCCGAGAACCTCGCGCGCGGGCTGCGTGTCGTCGCCGAGGGCATCGGCGTGCACGCGAACTCCGCGCAGATCGCAGCGGCGGAAAACGTCGGCGCGCTGCTGCTGCCCGACCCGGACCCGGCCGCCGTGCCGGACACCCCGGGCGCCGCCGACCCGACACAGGTGCTGCCGCACAGCGCCGCGGGCGGCTACGACCCGAACGCCGCGACCAGCTTCCTGCCGCACACGGGCCCCGGGAGCCCCGTCGGCGCCGCCGACCCCACCGCCGTACTCCCGCACCGGGGCGCGGCCGATCCGACGGCCGTCATGCCGCCGGTACCGCCCGGACAGCCGGGACAGCCGGGACAGGGGCAGTACGGGCAGCAGGGTCAGCGCGGACAGCAGCCCGGCGGGCCCGAGGACCCGCACCCCTGGCAGAACCAACTGCGCGCGGCCCGCGACCGCAACGAACAGACGCAGGTGCAGTACCTCGACCCCAACGAGGACCCGCTGCGCCGCCGCCCCCAGCGGCAGGTCGCCCGACCGCAGCCGCAGCAGCCGCCCCAGCGGCAGCAGCGACCCCCGCAGCGGCCGCCGCAGGGCAATTACGGCCGTCAGCCGCAGCAGCAGCCCCAGCAATACGCCCCGCAGCAGCAGCAACCGCAGCGGTACGCGCCTCCGCCGCAGTCCGAGCGCCCTGCGCGCGAGCCCCGGCAGCGCAGCGCCAACCGGATGCGGATCCCGGGTCTGGGCTGCCTCAAGGGCTGTCTGTTCACGATCGTCATCCTGTTCGTCGCGAGCTGGCTGATCTGGGAGCTGAGCCCGCTGCAGGACTGGATCGGCACCGGCAAGGGCTACTGGCAGCAGATCGGGGACATCGTCGACACCGTCAGCAAGTGGATCGGGGATCTGGGCGGAAACTCCTCAGGTCAGCAGTAACTCTGGGGATTTGTCGACACCCAGCGGGTGATTTCCGTCTCCGCGGTGAAGGTTGGCTCTTCCGGCGCGTAGTTTTAGCGACAACACGCGTCTGTAGGAGCAGCCTTGGCACGGAAGATCGGCAGCCGGTACACCGCCAACCAGATCCTGGGGCGGGGCAGCGCCGGCACGGTGTGGCTGGGCGAGGGCCCCGAGGGTCCCGTCGCCGTCAAGCTGCTGCGCGAGGATCTCGCGTCCGACCAGGAACTCGTCGGACGCTTCGTCCAGGAGCGCACGGCTCTGCTGGGCCTGGAGCACCCCCACGTGGTCTCCGTACGCGACCTCGTGGTCGACGGCAACGACCTCGCGCTCGTCATGGACCTGGTCCGGGGCACCGATCTGCGCACCCGGCTCGACCGGGAGAAGCGGCTCGCCCCCGCGGCGGCGGTGGCGATCGTGGCGGATGTCGCGGACGGGCTGGCCGCCGCACACGCCAAGGGGGTCGTGCACCGGGACGTGAAGCCGGAGAACATCCTGCTGGACATGCAGGGGCCGCTGGGCCCCGGGGGCGCGCATCCCGCCCTGCTGACGGACTTCGGTGTGGCCAAGCTCATCGACTCGCCGCGACGGACCAGGGCCACGAAGATCATCGGGACGCCGGACTATCTGGCGCCGGAGATCGTCGAGGGGCTGCCGCCGCGGGCGTCCGTGGACATCTACGCCCTCGCGACCGTCCTGTACGAGCTGCTGGCCGGGTTCACGCCGTTCGGGGGCGGGCATCCCGGGGCGGTGCTGCGGCGGCATGTGACGGAGACGGTGGTTCCGCTTCCTGGCATCCCCGACGAGCTGTGGCAGCTGATGGTGCAGTGTCTGGCCAAGGCGCCGGCCTCCCGGCTGCGGGCGTCCGAGCTGGGGACGCGGTTGCGGGAGCTGCTCCCGTTGCTGGCCGGGATGCCCCCGCTGGACGTGGACGAGCCGGACGCGGAGCAGGACGAGGAACCGGACGGGGAGGCACCGACGGCGGCCCCCGACGGTGAGGCCGTGTCCTCCGGGCGGCCGGCGCGGCGGGGAGCCGTGCCGCTGGTGCCGGGCGCCAAGCCCGCCGACTCCAACCGGGACACGCACACCTCGATGAGGGTGCCGGCGCCCGACGAGCTGGCCGGGGGCGCGCGCGGGACCGCCCGGGTGCCGAGGCCCGCCGGGGCGCCGCGGCCGGGCTCCGCGCGCCACCGGGCGACCACGCGGCGGCGGCGGCTGGTCGTGGGGATCGCGGGACTGGTGCTGGTCGCGGCGGCGGGCGCCGGGATATGGGCGGCCACCTCGGGCGACGACGCGGGAGCGTCACCGCAGGACACGAAGAACTCGGCGCCCGCCTCCCCCTGAGCGGGCGGCGGGCCGGGGGACGACCGACGTCGGTTGCCACAGCCGTTAGGCTGGAGGGCGTGGCAGTCGTCGATGTATCCGAAGAGCTCAAGTCCCTCTCCTCGACCATGGAGTCGATCGAGGCCGTTCTGGACCTCGACAAGCTGAGGGCAGACATCGCCGTGCTCGAGGAGCAGGCGGCCGCGCCGTCCCTGTGGGACAACCCGGACGAGGCGCAGAAGATCACCAGCAAGCTGTCCCACCTCCAGGCGGAGGTCAGGAAGGCGGACGCGCTGCGCGGCCGCATCGACGACCTCTCCGTGCTGTTCCAGATGGCCGAGGAGGAGGACGACCCGGACACCCGTGCCGAGGCCGAGGCCGAGCTCGTGTCCGTCAAGAAGGCGCTCGACGAGATGGAGGTGCGGACCCTCCTCTCCGGCGAGTACGACTCCCGCGAGGCGCTCGTCAACATCCGCGCCGAGGCCGGCGGTGTCGACGCCGCCGACTTCGCCGAGAAGCTGCAGCGGATGTACCTGCGGTGGGCGGAGCAGCACGGCTACAAGACCGAGATCTACGAGACGTCGTATGCCGAAGAGGCCGGCATCAAGTCGACCACCTTCGCCGTGCAGATCCCGTACGCCTACGGCACTCTCTCGGTTGAGCAGGGCACGCACCGCCTCGTGCGGATCTCGCCCTTCGACAACCAGGGCCGCCGCCAGACCTCCTTCGCGGGCGTCGAGATCCTCCCCGTGGTCGAGCAGACCGACCACATCGAGATCGACGAGTCCGAGCTGCGCGTGGACGTCTACCGGTCGTCCGGTCCCGGCGGACAGGGCGTCAACACCACCGACTCCGCGGTCCGGTTGACCCACCTGCCCACCGGCATCGTCGTCTCCTGCCAGAACGAGCGCTCGCAGATCCAGAACAAGGCGAGCGCGATGAACGTCCTCCAGGCCAAGCTGCTGGAGCGGCGCCGCCAGGAGGAGCAGGCCGCGATGGACGCCCTCAAGGGCGACGGCGGCAACTCCTGGGGCAACCAGATGCGTTCGTACGTCCTGCACCCGTACCAGATGGTCAAGGACCTGCGCACCGACTTCGAGGTCGGCAACCCCGAGGCTGTGTTCAACGGCGAGATCGACGGCTTCCTCGAAGCCGGAATTCGCTGGCGCAAGCAGCAGGAGAAGTAACTTTGTCGACTTGACAACCGTTCTGCAACTGCCGCCCGTCGGGCGGCAGTTTGCTTTATGTCTGGGTTTTACATCACACTCACAGACCGCTTTCCCCGGCAAAGAGCGCTTACCGGGACATCGCGCCCGCAACGGCCTTGACGTTGCTTTGAAAAATAGGAATGGTAAAGCGTGGCATGCGTATCTCTGGGGCGCATGTGAACCGGGGGACTTGAGCAACCGCTACCTTCTCCCGTCGATCACAGCCCCGAGCGCCGCCTCATTGACGATGAGCTACTGGGGGTAGCAACCACATGACGAAGAAGACGCGGATCCGGATCGCGCGCATAGCCGCCGGTGCCGTGATCGCGGCCGGTGCCTCGCTGACCGCTGCCGGCGCTGCATCCGCGCTGGAGATCAACGTGGGCGTGGGCGACAGCGGGGTCGGCGTGAACGTCGACTCCGGCCTCGGCGACGACCCGACCGACCCGGTCACGGAGATTCCGACCGACCCGGTCACCGAACTCCCCACGGACCCGGCGACCGATCTTCCGACGGACCCGGTGACGCCGCCGGTCACCGAGGACCCGACCGACGACCCGACGGAGCCCACCGAGGACCCGACCGAGCCCACCGACGACCCGACCGACCCGGGCACCGGGAACGGGAACGGCAACGGGAATGGCAACGGCAACGGGAATGGCAACGGCAACGCCGGGGGCGGCAACAGCAACACCGACCCCAACGGCGGCTCCAACGCCTCCACCCAGGAGGAGGGCTCCTCGGCCCTCACCGTCACCGGCACCACGTCCAACACGTCGGCCCAGGGCAACGGGAAGGAGCTCGCCGAGACCGGTGCGGGTCAGACCGCCTTCCTGCTCATCGGTGCCGCCACGATGATCGCCGGCGGTGTCGGCTTCCGCCTGCTGCCGCGTCTGGCGGGCGGCCGTGGTGGCGCTGCTGCCTGACGGTGACCCCAGGTAGTCGCACGCCCGCCTAGCGTGCGCATACTGAACGACGAAGGGCCCGGAGCGTGTCCGCTCCGGGCCCTTCGTATGTCCTCGACCGCCGCCTACGCGGTCTGGTGCGCCAGCAGTGCCACCGTCGCGATCAGGACCGCGAGCAGGGCGATCAGGGCCGTCGGGTTCAGGCCCGCGAAGGGGTTGTCCTGCTGCAGCCGCTCGCGGTTCGCGCGGCACACCGGGCACCGGCCCTCGCTCACGGGTGCCGCGCAGTTTGCGCACACCAGGCGGTCGTACGTCATGCGCGTCACCCTTCTTGCGAATATGTTCTACGGGGAGAACGCCTCCGGGTCCCGGAACGTTCCCCTCTCCACTGTGCCAGGTTCCACTGGGGGCCGCCTGTGCGCTGCCGGAGCCGGGGTTCCCAGGTGGGCACAAAACCGCCCAAGCGATACGCAAACCGAACCGGCGCCTGCGCTCGCGCACCCGGTTCGCGTATGGTCACGCTCATCTACCCCCGGCCTACCGTGGTGCATCCGTGATCCGATTCGACAACGTATCCAAGGTCTACCCAAAGCAGACCCGCCCCGCACTCAGGGATGTCTCCCTGGAAGTGGAGAAGGGCGAGTTCGTGTTCCTCGTCGGGTCCTCCGGCTCCGGAAAGTCCACCTTCCTGCGGCTGATCCTCCGCGAGGAGCGGTGCAGCCAGGGACAGGTGCACGTGCTGGGCAAGGACCTCGCCCGTCTGTCCAACTGGAAGGTGCCGCAGATGCGGCGCCAGTTGGGGACGGTGTTCCAGGACTTCCGGCTCCTGCCCAACAAGACGGTCGCCGAGAACGTGGCCTTCGCGCAGGAGGTCATCGGCAAGTCGAAGGGCGAGATCCGCAAGTCCGTGCCGCAGGTGCTCGACCTCGTCGGGCTCGGCGGCAAGGAGGAGCGGATGCCCGGTGAGCTCTCGGGCGGTGAGCAGCAGCGCGTGGCGATCGCCCGGGCCTTCGTGAACCGGCCCAAGCTGCTGATCGCCGACGAGCCCACCGGCAACCTCGACCCGCAGACCTCCGTCGGCATCATGAAGCTGCTGGACCGGATCAACCGGACCGGCACGACCGTCCTGATGGCCACCCACGACCAGAACATCGTGGACCAGATGCGCAAGCGCGTCATCGAGCTGGAGAAGGGCCGTCTCGTCCGCGACCAGGCACGCGGCGTCTACGGCTACCAGCACTGACCGCCGTTCGAAGAGTTCCCGGAAAGGCCTGAAGAAGACGCCATGCGCGCCCAGTTCGTACTCTCCGAGATCGGTGTCGGTCTCCGTCGCAACCTCACGATGACGTTCGCGGTCATCGTCTCCGTCGCCCTGTCGCTCGCCCTGTTCGGCGGATCGCTCCTCATGAGCGACCAGGTCGGCGCCATGAAGGGCTACTGGTACGACAAGGTCAACGTCTCGATCTTCCTCTGCAACAAGAGCGACGCCGAGTCGGACCCCAACTGCGCCAAGGGCGCGGTGACCGAGGACCAGAAGAAGGACGTCCTCTCCGACCTGAAGAAGATGTCGGTCGTCGAGACGGTCATCCACGAGTCGCAGGACGAGGCGTACAAGCACTACAAGGAGCAGTTCGGCGACTCCCCGCTGGCCGCGTCCCTCACCCCGGACCAGATGCAGGAGTCGTACCGGATCAAGCTGAAGGACCCGGAGAAGTACCAGGTCATCGCGACCGCGTTCAACGGCCGGGACGGCGTGCAGTCCGTGCAGGACCAGAAGGGCATCCTGGACAACCTCTTCACGATGCTGAACCTGATGAACCGGGCCGCGCTCGGTGTCATGGCGCTCATGCTGATCGTCGCCCTGCTGCTGATCGTCAACACGGTGCGCGTCTCGGCGTTCAGCCGTCGGCGGGAGACCGGGATCATGCGGCTCGTGGGCGCGTCCGGCTTCTACATCCAGGCACCGTTCATCATGGAGGCCGCCGTCGCCGGTGCGATCGGCGGCGGGCTCGCCTGTGTCTTCCTGGTCGTCGGCCGGTACTTCACCGTCGATCACGGCATGGCCCTGGCCTCCAAGCTCAACCTGATCAACTTCGTGGGCTGGGACGCCGTCCTGACGAAGCTGCCGCTCATCCTCGCCGCGAGCGTGCTGATGCCCGCGTTGGCCGCGTTCTTCGCGCTGCGCAAGTACCTGAAGGTGTGACACATGCCAAGAGGGCCGTACGGTCAACCGGCCGTGCGGCCCTCTTGCGTTGTCCTAGACTCACCGGCATGTCGGGCCGAGATCCGTTCTGTCAGCCCCGCCGCATCCGCCGCGGGGCGGCCCTGACATTGGTGTTCGCGAGCGTGCTGGTGGCCGGCGCGGCGACCGGTTCCTTCCCCGAGGCCGACGGCGGCGACCACAAGTCCGCCTCGGACGCGGCCCGTTCGGTCGCCCCCGCCGGTCACCACCAGGACGTGGCCGAGGCGGCCGAGGAGGCCATGGCCGACGGCGCGTCCCCCGTGGAGGCCGCCGAGCGTGCCGTCAGCCGCAGCGGGGACCGCTGGGGTGCCGTCTACTCCCGGGGCGAGTACGAGGAGTTCGAGGAGGCCCTCGACGGCCGGTACACCGGCGTCGGCCTGTGGGCGCGGCGCGAGCGGGACGGCCGTATCGAGGTGACCAGGGTGAGCTCCCACTCGCCCGCGGCCGCCGCCGGAATCCGCGAGGGCGACCGGCTGCGCAGTGTCGACGGGGAGCGGGTGGACGGACAACCGGTCACCGAGGTGGTCTCCTTACTGCGCGGCGACGCCACCGACGCGGCCGCCGGTACGGCGGTCCGGCTCGGCCTCGAGCGCGGCACACGCGCGTGGACGCGGACCGTCCGGCGTGCCCGTCTGTCCACGGACTCGGTCGCCGTCCGGGAACTCGCCGACGGGATCACCCTCATCAGGATCGACTCGTTCACCAAGGGCGTCGGGGACGAGGTCCGTGCCGCCGTACGGCGGGCCCCGGCCGGCGGCGGGATCATCCTCGACCTGCGCGGCAACTCCGGCGGGCTGGTCACCGAGGCCGTCACCACGGCGTCCGCCTTCCTCGACGGGGGACTGGTGGCGACCTACGACGTCGACGGATCGCAGCAGGCGCTGCACGCCGAGCCGGGCGGGGACACGAGCCGGGCGTTGGTCGCGCTGGTCGACGGCGGGACGATGAGCGCGGCCGAGCTTCTCACCGGGGCCCTCCAGGACCGGGGGCGCGCGGTGGTCGTGGGGTCGCGGACCTTCGGCAAGGGATCGGTGCAGATGCCCAGCGCGCTGCCGGGCGGGTCCGTGGCAGAACTGACCGTGGGGCACTACAGGACTCCGTCGGGGCGAGGCGTCGACGGGCGCGGGATCACACCTGACCTGGAGGCGGACGACCGGGCCCTTCAGCAGGCGGAGACGGTGATCGCGGGGCTGGGCGCCTAGCGGTTGTCCTCGGTCCGGGAGGCCGTGCGGGAGGCCGTGCGGGAGGTCTCCCGCACCGCTCGATTAAGGGCTGGCCCCGGCCCCCCTCCCTAGTGCGAAAATGGCAGCACTATGAGCAAGGGAATGTACGTACCGAAGGAGTCCCAGCCGAAGCAGGGTGGCGGGGGCGGCAAGGCGCAGGACGGGGAGAAGGGGGGCAAGCGCAAGCTGGTCGCCCAGAACAAGAAGGCCCGGCACGACTACGCGATCATCGACACCTACGAGGCCGGGATCGTGCTCACCGGCACCGAGGTGAAGTCGCTGCGCCAGGGGCGGACCTCGCTGGCCGACGGCTTCGTCCAGATCGACGGCGGCGAGGCGTGGCTGCACAACGCCCACATCCCCGAGTACAGCCAGGGCAGCTGGACCAACCACTCCGCGCGCCGCAAGCGCAAGCTGCTGCTGCACCGCGAGGAGATCGACAAGCTGGAGACGAAGGCCCAGGAGACGGGTCACACGATCGTGCCCCTCGCCCTGTACTTCACCAACGGCCGGGCCAAGGCCGAGATCGCCCTCGCGCGAGGCAAGAAGGAGTACGACAAGCGGCAGACCCTGCGGGAGAAGCAGGACCGGCGGGAGTCGGACCGCGCGATCGCGGCGGTGAAGCGCAAGGAGCGGGGCCAGTAGACCCGGGGCCCGGGGCTCCGGAATACAGTGGCATCGGCGTGCGTTGGTCACGTACGATGGTGTCAACACCGGCCGCGGTCGGTGGGCTGATTGACAACACAACATGGGGATGATCGGTTTCGACAGCGGATGTCGAGGCAGGGGAAGCGTGTCGAGGAAGCGGCAATGATCTCGTAAACCATATGTCGCAACCAATAATCGCCAATTCCAAGAGCGATTCCCGCGTCTTCGCCCTCGCTGCCTAATAAGCAGTGAGCGAAGGCCCTAACGGGTGTCAGCCCGGGAGTGTTCCCGACCCGGATCCTGGCATAATTTAGGGGACTAAACCATCGAGCCCGGTCACGGGGTTCGATGGGAAACCAAACAGTGACTGGGCCCGTCGGCGACTTGTTCGCGTGATCGCCGGGGCCGAGAAAAGCGCAGCGAACTGCACACGGAGAAGCCCTGTTTCTGCACCGTTGGACGCGGGTTCGATTCCCGCCATCTCCACTCGCCTCTTCCGAGAGGCAACCCCATGTTTGTAATTGAACACAGTGACGAAGGCCCGGCAGCTTCACGGCTGCGGGGCCTTCGTCATGTCCTGAGGTTTCACGTGGGAGCGAACCCCGCATGACGCGAACTCCACGCCGGCTGCTGGTCCGTGCGCAGGGTGACGACGCACCGCTGTATCTCGCGGACGAGGAGGGCGCCGACGACCTCTCCCGGTTCACCCGCCCCGTGCCGCTCGACGACCCCGGGCTCGGGCTGACCGAGTCCCTGGCCAACCGGCTGACGTCCTGGTCGCGGGCTCGTCCCGGGGGAGGGCCCACGTCTCGTCAGACCTTGCGCAGATATGCGGAGCAGGGTCTGGAGGTCGCCCAGGCCCTGGCCCGGTACCTCGGGCCGCAGTGGCTGGTGCGGTACTGGGACGACGCGTACGCCACCGACAGGTTCGTCTGCTGGGGGTGCGGGCGACTGCACTGGTCCCTCGACGAGCACGACACGCCGCCGTATCCGCTCCGCATCACCGTCGAGGGCGAGTACAAGTGGCACCCGCTCCGCGCGGAGGGATACGGGGACTTCGCTCCCGACGACCCCGCCGCCGGACTGGACCTGTCCGACGAGCTGGTCGCGGACCTGTCCAGGTGGGCGGCCGACTTCAACGCCGGCATGGAGCAGTGGCTGAACGACAGGGACGATGCGAAGGACGACGCGAGGCGCAGGGAACTGGACCGGTGGGGCCGTAACCTGGCCGAACGCGTGGCCCGTGAAGTGGGCCCGGCAAGGACCGTCACCTATGGCGGACTCGCCTAGCGGTTCTGTCCACGGAGGTCGGTGACGGTCAGTGCGCAGTGTCGACGATTCCGACTTCGGTGTGACCTGGCTGATGAGTACGTTCCACCAGGACTGGACCCATAACGGGCCCACGGCCGCCGAGGCGGTCGGCTACCACTTCTGGGACGGACTGGACCCGGAGAGCGTCGTCGAGGTCCGGCGGGACGCGGCGCTGCTGCTGCGTCTGCCGTCGGCGACGATCGAGGTGCTGTGGCTGGCCGGTACGGAGACCGCTGTGCCCTTCTTCTCCGGAGGGCGTACCGGTGTCACCTCGGGAACGGGGTGGATGCAGACGCTCACCGGCCTGTGCGACACCTGGCTGTCCAGGCACGCCGGGGTCGAGGTGGCCGCCGCCGTCCCCGCCGAGTGGGACGGCGTGGAACTGGCCGACACGGTCCTCGCCGAGATCTCGGCGGCGGACTTCCTGCCGGACGAGGTCGGGCGGGCGCTGACGGAGTGCGTCCGCCGCTGCACACCGGATCTCGCGTTCCGCCTGCTGCTGCGGGCGATGGAGGAGATCGGTTCCACGTCCGGCGCGAGGCTCTCGCCGGAGCACTACGCGCGGCTCACGGCACTGGGCTCGGAGCTGCGGTACGGCGAGTTCGTGGTGCCGCAGGTGCAGCACCTGGTGGCGTGACGGACGGTGCCCCTGGCGTCAGGGGCACCGTCTTCTCATGCGCGGATCCGGAACACCGGATGGTCCGCCGGGTCCGGCAGTGCGTCCAGGACGCCCGTGACGGTCGGCATGGAGCCGTAGGCCTTGCGGTAGGCGGCGAGCAGTGGAGGACGGGAGGATTCCGGGACCTCCTCCACCGTGATCGGCTCGGTGCGGCCGCCGGTGGTGAGGCGGGCCTCGGGGATGGCGCGCAGGTTGAGGGCCCAGTCGCTCCGGCCGCGGTACGAGACGAGGTAGCGCTCGCCCTCGTGGTCCAGGACCGCCACGGGGACCGTGCGCTCGCGGCCCGAGCGGCGGCCTTTGACGGTGAGGCGGGAGATCATCGACCGCTGGAACAAGGGGACCAGCCGGTTGGCCACGTGGCGCTGCATCCAGGGCGGTTTCAGATAGACGCGCATCGCGAATGACTCCCCACGGAGAGTGTGCCGTCAGGCTCCCCACGATAGGGCGACCCCCGCAGACCGGTAACCCCGGCAGTCAGGCCACCGTCCGCCGCCCCGTACTAGCCCGCTCCGTCATCCTCGGCGGCAGCAAGGTCGACTCCGGTACGGATGTCCCGTTCAGTTTCTTCATCAGGAGCTCCACCGCCCGCGCGCCCAGCTCCGCCGACGGCAGCGTGACCGAGGTGATCGGGACGCGGACCGACTCGGCCAGTTCGTCGGGGCAGATCGCGGTGACCGACAGGTCGGCCGGGACGCGTAGGCCCAGGTGCTCGAAGGCGTCGACCAGGGGTTGCAGCAGGGGTTCGTTGTGGACGACGACTCCAGTCAAGGCGGGTTGCTCGCGCAGGAGTTGTTCGGCGACCGCGCGGGCGCCGTCCGGCTCGCAGGGGTGGACGGCCGACGACATCCCGGAGCGGTCCGCGGCGGCCGTGAAGCCCTGGACCACGCGCTGGGCGAAGGCCGTCCGGCGCACGTACACCTCCGGTGGGGAGCCGACCAGGGCCACCGACCGGTGACCCAGCCGCGCCAGATGCTCCACGCACGCCTCGCCCGCCGCCCTGAAGTCGAGGTCGACGCAGGTCAGGCCCTCCGGGGCGGCCGGGAAGCCGATCAGCACGGACGGCAGGTCCAGTGACCGCAGCAACGGCAGCCGTAGGTCGTCCAGTGCGACGTCCATCACGATCAGCGCGTCGACCAGCCCCGTGTCCGCGACCCGGGCCAGGCCGTCCTCCCCCTCCTCCTGGGTCAGCAGCAGCACGTCGTGGCCGTGCCGCCGGGCCGTCGTCACCACCGACACCGCGCACTGCATCACGGTGGGGACATGGATCCCGGACCGCAGGGGCACGACCAGGGCGAGCACGTTCGAGCGCCTGCCGGCCAGGGCGCGGGCGCCCGCGTGCGGGCGGTAGCCCAGCTCGCGGATGGCCGCCTCGACCCGCTGCCGGGTCTCCTCGGAGATCGGGCGCTTGCCGCTGAGCGCGTAGGAGACGGTGCTGGGGGAGACTCCGGCCCGCCGCGCCACATCGGTGATCTTCGCCATCAGCCCAGCTCCAGGGAGAGGAACCCGGTACCGGCTCGCGCCCGCGTCTCGCGCCCGCCCGCGGCGAGCCCCCAGGGCGCCGAGGGGTCGGAGCAGGACGCCCGCAGCGTGTCCCCCTCGCGTACGACGGTGAAGGCGACCTCGCCGACCCGTACCGTGACCTGCTCGCCCCGCCCGAGGCCGTACGCCCGCAGGGTGACGCCGTCGGCGTGGTCGTAGTCGGGCCGGTCGTCCACCGCGCCGACCGGGACCACCGCGCCCGGCCTGACCAGCAGCGGGACGCTCAGGAAGTCGTGCTTCTCGCGCACCCAGCGCGGCCCGGTCACCGTCTCGCCGGTCACGAAGTGGGTCCACGTGCCCTCGGGGACGTAGTAGGAGACCTCGCCCTCGTCGTCGAACACCGGCGCGACCAGCAGGTCGGGGCCGAGCATGTACTGCCGCTCCAGGTGCGCGCACCCGGGATCGTCCGGGAACTCCAGGACCATCGCCCGCATCACCGGCACGCCCTCGGCGTGGGCGGTGCGCGCGGCCTCGTAGAGGTACGGCATCAGCTTCAGCTTGAGGCGGGTGAAGTGCCGCAGGACGTCCACGGACTCCTCGTCGAACAGCCACGGCACCCGGTAGGAGGAGCTGCCGTGCAGCCGGCTGTGGGAGGAGAGGAGTCCGAAGGCCAGCCAGCGCTTGAACAGCGCCGGTGTCGGGGTGCCCTCGAAGCCGCCGATGTCGTGGCTCCAGAAGCCGAAGCCGGACAGGCCAAGGGAGAGGCCGCCGCGCAGGGACTCGGCCATCGACTCGTAGGTCGCCTCGCAGTCGCCGCCCCAGTGCACCGGGAACTGCTGGCTGCCCGCGGTGGCCGAGCGGGCGAAGACCACCGCCTCCTGTTCGCCGCGGTGCTTGCGCAGCACGTCGAAGACGGTCTGGTTGTAGAGGTACGCGTAGTAGTTGTGCATCCGCTCCGGATCGGAGCCGTCGGACCACTCCACGTCCAGCGGGACCCGCTCGCCGAAGTCGGTCTTGAAGCAGTCCACGCCCTGGGCGAGGAGTGCCTCCAGCTTGGACGCGTACCAGTCGCGGGCGGTCGGGCTGGTGAAGTCGACCAGCGCCATGCCGGGCTGCCACAGGTCCCACTGCCAGACGCTGCCGTCGGGGCGCCTGAGGAGATGGCCGAGCGCTTTGCCCTCCGCGAAGAGGGGGGAGCGCTGGGCGATGTACGGGTTGATCCACACGGAGACCCTGAGGCCCCGCTCGTGCAGCCGGGCGAGCATGCCCTCCGGGTCGGGGAAGACCCGCGGGTCCCACTGGAAGTCGCACCAGTTGAACTCGCGCATCCAGAAGCAGTCGAAGTGGAAGACAGAGAGCGGGAGTTCGCGCTCCCGCATGCCCTCGATGAAGGACGTCACCGTCTCCTCGTCGTACGAGGTCGTGAAGGACGTCGACAGCCACAGGCCGAAGGACCAGGCGGGCGGGAGGGCCGGGCGGCCGGTGAGGGCGGTGTACTTGCGGATGATCTCCTTCGGACTCGGGCCGTAGATGACGTAGTACGTCAACTCCTGTGTCTCCGCGCTGAACTGCACCCGGGAGACCGCTTCCGAGCCGACCTCGAAGGAGACCTTGCCCGGGTGGTCGACGAAGACGCCGTAGCCCGCGTCGGTGAGGTAGAACGGGACGTTCTTGTAGGCCTGTTCGGTGGCCGTGCCGCCGTCGGCGTTCCAGATGTCGACGACCTGGCCGTTCTTCACCAGCGGCCCGAAGCGTTCGCCGAGGCCGTACACCGAGGTGCCGACGCCGAGGCCCAGCTGCTCGCGCAGGTAGTGGGCGCCCGAGGCGTCCCGCATGATGCCCATGCCCTTGGGGCCGCTGCCGGTCAGCAGCCGGCCGCCCGCGAGGAAGTCGACCTGCCAGGTGCCGGTGCGGGCCACCCGGACGGACAGGGAGCCGGAGGTGAGGGTGGCGTACTCCTCGTCGTACTCCGTGTGCGCGGTGACGTCCTCCTTCCGCACCTCGAACCGGGGGCCCTGCGGCTGCTCGCCCTCGAAGTGGGTGAAGGTGACGCCGATGACGTCGGGTATCGGGGCGTGGGCGCTGATCGTCACGACCGGTCCCTTCAGCAGGTCGCCGCGGCGGCGGATGGGCTGGGTCGGCGCGAGGATGTCCAGTCGGCCGTCCGCCGCGGCGACCTCGTGGACCTGGGCCGGATGGGCGGCGGTGACGCCCTCGCGCAGCATCCAGTAGCCGTCGGTGAACTTCACTTGCCGCCTCCGGTGATGGTTTGGCTTCCTGGCCGGGGACTTTCCCGAAACACAGGGTGCTTACATGAAGAGGTAGGTAGCGTGTAAGCATGAAGCAGCAGGTGAAGCGGGCATTCAAGTACCGCTTCTATCCCACCAGTGAGCAAGCGACGGAGCTGACACGCACCTTCGGTTGCGTTCGCTACGTGTACAACTGGGCCCTGCAGCTTCGCTCTGAGGCGTACACCCTGCGTGGTGAGAAGATCGGCTATCCAGCTACGGATCGCTCGCTGACGGTACTCAAGGCGAGTGAAGAGACTGCGTTCCTGCGGGAAGTGTCCTCGGTGCCGTTGCAACAGGCACTGCGACATCTTCAACTTGCATTTCAGGCGTTCTTCGAGAAGCGGGCGAAATACCCAAGGTTCAAATCCCGCAAGAGATCGCGTTCCTCGGCCACGTACACCCGAGCCGCCTTCCGCTGGCGCGGTGGCGATCTGTTTCTGGCGAAGATGAGTGAACCGCTCGCCATCGTCTGGTCTCGGCGTCTGCCGGAAGGGGCCCATCCGTCCACGGTGACCGTCTCCCGGGATGCGGCGGGGCGCTGGTTCGTGTCCGTGCTGTGCGAGGACCTCGTAACGGCCGAAGAAGCCACCGGACGCATCGGAATGGACGCGGGAGTCACCAGTCTTCTCACACTGTCGACTGGCGAGAAGATCACGAACCCGAAGCAGGAAAAGCGTGAGCGCGCTCGGCTGGCGCGGGCACAACGCGAACTGTCGCGCAAACAGAAAGGGAGCAGGAATCGGGAGAAGGCCCGTGTCAAGGTCGCGAGAGTGCACGTTCGCATCGCCGACCGACGCAGGGACCACCTGCACAAGGTCACCACTCGTCTCGTTCAGGAGAACCAACTGATCGTGATCGAGGATTTGACGGTGCGGCACATGCTCAAGAACCGCAAACTCGCGCGTGCGATCTCGGACGCGTCGTGGGCGGAACTGCGGAGCATGTTGGAGTACAAGTGTGACTGGTACGGGCGGGAGTTGATCGCCGTTGATCGCTGGCATCCGAGCAGTAAGGCGTGCTCGGCATGTGGTCTGATCCGTGACCGGCTTCCCCTGAATGTTCGTGTTTGGACATGCGAGGGCTGCGGCGTGACCCACGACCGGGATACGAACGCGGCACGCAACCTTCTGGCCGCCGGGCTGGCGGTGTCGGCCTGTGGAGCCGGTGTAAGACCTCAACGGAAGATCCTTCCGGATGGGGCAGTCGGCGGCGAAGCAGGAAGGCTTCGAAGGAGCGTCATGTAATGGCGCGGAGTCGGAGCGTCTCCTCTGACGGAGGAGAGAGGTCAATTGACGGCACCCACGGCGGTGGCCGCGCGAGGGGACCGCACTGGTCGATCGAGGGGGTCACTTGATCGCACCCACGGCGATACCGCGGGTGAGGGTTCGCTGGAAGACGAGGAAGAACACGATCGCGGGGAGCACGCCGAGCAGGGCGGCCGCGTTGGTCATCGTGGCGTCCATCAGGCGCTGGCCCTGGAGGACGCCGAGGGCCACCGACACCGTCTGGTTGTCGTTGGAGATCAGCATGACCAGGGGGAGCAGGAACTCGTTCCAGGTCCAGATGAAGAAGAAGACCAGCAGCACACCGAGGGTGGGGCGGCTGACGGGGACGACGATCCGCCACAGGACCTGCCACTTGGTCGCGCCGTCGATCCGGGCCGCCTCCAGGATCTCGCGGGGGAACTGACCGAGGACCGCGGCGAGCAGATACGTGCCGAAGGCCGCCTGGATCACCGTGAACACGATGATCACGCTCAACCGGGTGTCGTAGAGGCCTGCTTCCTTGCTCAGGTAGTAGACCGGGTAGACCAGCGCCTCCTGCGGCAGCATGTTCGCCAGGACGAAGAAGGCGAGGACCCAGGTGCGGCCCTTGATACGGCCGATGCCGATCGCGTAGGCGTTCAGGACCGACAGGATTACGGCCAGTACGGCCACCGAGCCGCTGATCAGTACCGAGTTGGCCAGCTTCTGCCCGAAGTCGACGCGCTCCCAGAAGTCCTTGATGCCCTGGGTGTAGAGGCCGTCGGGGAGGCTGAGGGGGCCGTTCTGGGCGTACTCCGTGGGGGACTTGAAGGCGTTGACCGTGACGATGAGGAACGGCACGATCATGAACAGGGCCGCGATGCACAGGGCGATCAGCACCGGGTAGCGGCGCAGGGCGGTGGTCATGCGTCGGTCCTCTCCTGGAGCCTGAGACCGATCAGGGAGAGCGCGAGGATGATGACGGTGAGCACGGTGGAGATCGCGGCGCCGTAGCCGACCTGCGTCTTCTCGAAGAACGTGGTGAAGGAGAAGTAGGACGGCACGTCCGTGGCGCCGCCTGGCCCGCCCTTGGTCAGCACGTACACCGCGCCGAATACCTTGAGCGCGGCGATCGAGCACCAGGTCAGGACGACGTAGATCTCCGGGCGGATCTGCGGCAGCGTGATGTGCCAGAAGCGGCGCCACCAGCCGGCGCCGTCCAGCTCGGCCGCCTCGTGCAGTTGCGGGTCGACGCGTTGCAGGCCGGCCATGAAGATGACCAGCGGGAAGCCCAGTTGGACCCAGACCATGACGCCCATGACGCTGTAGAGGGCGAGATCGGGGTCGCCGAGCCAGTCCTGCTGCCAGCTGCCCAGGCCGATCGCCTTGAGGAGGGCGTTGAGGGAGCCGTTGTCGGGGGCGAGGATCCAGCTCCAGACGATGCCGGCGACCGCGATCGGCAGCACCTGGGGGAGGTAGAAGCAGGCGCGCAGGACGGCGGCTGTTCTCGACCCGAAGTGCTTGCCGACGTAGTCGAACAGGGCGGCGGCGAGGACCAGCCCGAGCACGGTGGGGATCGCCGCCATCGCCACGACCATGAACAGGCTGTGCCGGAACGACGCCCAGAACTCCGAATCGTCCAGCAGCTCGCGGTAGTTGGCGAGACCCGACCACTCGGGGGAGCCCACGCCCTGCCAGTCCGTGAAGCTCACGTACGTATTCATCACGAACGGCACGACGATGACCGCGAGGAAGGCGAGGGCACCGGGGAGGAGGAACAGGGCGTAGGAGTCGCGGGGGCGGCGCGGGGGCCGTGGGGTGCTGTCCTTGCCGACCGCCCGCGCACTCCGTTCGACGGTCGCCGTCATTGCTTCGGCGCGCCCTTGTCGTAGGCGTCCTGGAGATCGCTGAGGTAGCCGTCGGGCTTCTCGCTGCCCGTGATCAGCTTCTGGGTCTCCGAGACGAGGACGTCGTAGAAGCCGGGGACCGGCCAGTCGGGGTAGAAGGCCAGGCCGTCGTTCTTGGAAAGGGTGTTGAAGTCGTCGATCAGGGTCTTCGACCGGGGATCGGTGATGGCGGAGGCGTCGGCCGCGACCGGGACGCCGCCGGAGTTGCCGAGCAGGTTCTGGATCTTCTTCGACATGGTGATGTCGATGAAGTCGTAGGCGAGGTCCTTGTTCTTCGAACCCTTCGGTACGACCCAGAGGTTGCCGCCGGAGCCGAGGGTGAGCTTCGAGCCGGGCCAGCGGAAGGTGCCCCAGTCGAACGTGTTGTCCGTCTTGAAGCGGCCGTACCACCAGCTGCCGGAGAAGAGGATCGGCGCCTTGCCGGAGGTGAAGGAGACACCGGCGGCCTCTTCGTTCTGGCCGCTTGAACTCTTGCTGAAGTAGCCCTTCTTGACCCAGTCGGCGAAGGTCTCGGCGCCGTGGGTCCAGGCCGCGTCGTGGAAGTCGGTCCTGCCCTTGTAGAGCTGGTACGAGTTCACCCACGCGCGGTCGGCCTTCGAGAGCGCGAGCTGGTAGAGGTACTGCTGGGCCGGGTAGGCGGCGCCGCCGTTGGCGAGCGGGGTGACTCCCTCGTCCACGAACTTGTCCATGGCGGCGGTTAGTTCGGCGAACGTCTTCGGCTCGGCGATGCCGTACTTCTTGAAGAGGTCCTTGTTGTAGTAGACCAGCGTGTACTCGGCGTAGTTGGGGACGCCGTACCACTTGCCGGAGCCCATCACGCCGTTGGTGTCGTAGAGGCTCGTCGTGCGGACGCTCGGGCTGAGCTTCTTGTCCCAGCCGCGCTTGGTCGCCTCTTGTGTGAGGTCGGTGAGCAGGCCCTGCTTGGAGAGCAGGCCCGCGGTCGCGTTGCCCTTGTTGTACTCCATGAGGTCCGGCGCGTCCGAGGAGTTGAGGACCATCGGGGCGGTCTTCTGGATCTGGTCGAAGCTCTTCTCCTCGAACTCCACCTTCACACCGGGGTGCGTGGCCTCGAACTCCTTGATCGCCTCCTTCCAGGCGATGCCCATCGCGCTGGTCGGACCCTCGTAGTGCCACAGCCGCAGTGTCTTCCCGTCGGAGGACCCGCTGTCCGAGTCCCCGCAGGAGGTCATCAGCAGCGATCCGGTCAGGACCACCGCCGCCGCCACCACACGCCTTCGTGCCGTCAACATCCCGTACCTCCGGGGAGTCGGATGGTGCTTCGGGCCGCGCGTCGGGCAGGGGTCGTCGATTCGACTCGATTCGACGACCCCTGTCGAAGCGCTTCGACGAAGGAACGTATGTGGGGGTGTCGAAGGTCGTCAATGGGTTGTGCGGGATCAGGTGAAGCGATTCGACGACGGGGTGGGGAGGCGGCGATCGTCGGAACGGTGGATGGTGGTGTGACGTGGTGGGCCTTGTGGGGGTGAGGATGGTCGTCAGGGGTGCTGCGGCTGCTGCGACCGGGATGCCGTAGGCCGCCGTCGGTGACAGGTGATCCGCCGGACGGGCTTCTGGGGGCGGTGCTGGGGAGCGGGACGGTGACGGCGGGGGGGGGGCAGGCCGTTGTGGCGTCTGTCCGGGTGAGGGCGGTCGTCGGGCTGCTGGGGCTGTGGTGCCGGGGGTGCCGTAGGGCGTGGTGGCCGCCGGGACGGGTCTGTGCACCGGTGTCGCTCGTGGAAGCGTCTTGTTCGGGCGATCGGGCGAGGTTGGTCGTCAGGGCGGTTGCGGCTGCCGTGACCGGGATGCTGTAGGTCGCGCGGAAGCGTTGTCGGCTGCTGGGGTCGTGGTGCTGGTGGTCCTGCCCGGGTGGGAGCGGTCGTCGGGCTGCGGGCCGGTGGGGGCTGGTCGCGCAGTTCCCCGCGCCCCCAGGGAGCTGCCGTCGCCTGTGCCAGGACGGAACCGTCGGCCGACCCCGCGCGCTCCACACGCCCCGCCGGAGCCGCACGGGTCGCCGCAGGCACTCAGGGGCGCGGGGAACTGCGCACAACGCCCGCTCCCACGGGCTGCTGGGGCTGTTGTTACGGGGATGCCGTAGGTTGCGGCCCGACCGTCACCGGTCTGCGCGCCGGTGCCGTTCGTGGAAGCGTCCCGTCCGGGTGAGGGCGGTCATCAGGGCCGCCGCGGCCGCCGTGACCGGGATGCCGTAGGCCGCCGTCGGTGAGACGTGTTCCGCCGTCCATCCGCCGGCCGCGCTGCCGCAGGCGATGCCGCCGAGCAGGCCGGTCACGGCGAGGGTCATGCCCTCGTTGAGGCGGCCGGGCGGGGTGTGCCGCTGGACCAGGGTCATCCCGGTGACCATCGTCGGGGCGGTCGCCATCCCGACGACCAGCAGCGCGGCCGCCAGCGCGAGCAGGGAGCCGGTGAGGGAGGCGGCCAGCAGGGGGAGCGTCAGCAGGGCCGCCATGGCGGCTATGCACCACACATAGCGGTCCTCCGCGGACCCGGTCCGCCGTTTCGCCCCGTACACGAGCCCCGCCGCACACGAACCCGCCGCCTGGAGCGCGAGCACGATCCCGGCCGCCGAGCGGTGTCCCCGCGCGTCGGCGAAGGCGATGGTGGCGACCTCCATCGAGCCGAACACGGCGCCCATGGCGAGGCAGACGGCGAGCAGGGACGGGATGCCGCGAGCGCGCAAGGGCGCCTTCGCGAGACCGCCGCCCCCGCGCACCGGTGGTTCCGTCGAGCGCTGTGCCGTGAACACCAGCATGCCCGTCACCAGCAGCACGACCCCGGTCAGCGTGCCCGCCTCCGGGAAGAGCCTCGTGCACAGGAAGGCGGCGAGGACCGGGCCTACCATGAAGCACGCCTCGTCCACGACCTGCTCGAAGGAGTTCGCGACATGCAGCGACTCCTCGTCGCCGTGCAGCAGGTGGGCCCAGCGGGCCCGGGACATCCCACCGAGGTTGGGGGTCGTGGCGGTGGCGGCGTACGACATGAAGAGCGTCCACGCCGGGGCGCCGAGACGCACGCACAGCAGCAGCGCCAGCGAACCCAGTGCGGCGAGTGCCGTGGCCGGTACGGCGATCCTGGCCTGTCCGTGTCGGTCGACGAGCCGCGCGGTCCACGGAGCGACCACCGCCGTGGCCGCGAGGCCTGCCGCGGTGACGGCGCCGGCGAGGGCGTACGACCCACGCGTCCCCGCGATCATCACGACCGCGCTGACGCTGAACATGCCCATGGGAAGCCGGGCGAGAAGGTTCCCGACGGTGAAGGCGCGGGCTCCGGGGGTGACGAGGAGACGGCGGTAGGGGCCGGGCTCCCGTGAGTACGTAGAGCGCGCGCGTGATCCTC
The DNA here is from genome assembly GCF_042880295.1 of Streptomyces sp. NPDC058307. Taxonomy (NCBI): domain Bacteria; kingdom Bacillati; phylum Actinomycetota; class Actinomycetes; order Kitasatosporales; family Streptomycetaceae; genus Streptomyces; species Streptomyces sp. NPDC058307. Next base: position 34,437 of record NZ_JBHVYZ010000044.1, on the reverse strand, counting down.
GTTCGCTGAAGTCGACGATGACCAGCGTGTCCGCGGTCATGGTGAACATCGGTCGGTCCGGTTGCGGCATGCACACACCGTCGCGCCCGGACGATCAAGCGGTCCAACACCTTCTCCGTACCGATTGACGCACCTGTGTTGTAAGTTCGCCCGATGTCCGTGCCCAGCCCGAGACCCGGCCCCCGCTCCCACCACCTCGACCCCCGTCTCCTGCGCGCCTTCCTCGCCGTCGCCGACGAGCTGCACTTCACGCGCGCGGCGGCCCGGCTCTACGTCGCCCAGCAGGCGCTCAGCCGTGATGTACGGCGCCTGGAGCGGGAGTTGGGCGCGGAGCTGTTCGTACGCACCACCCGGCAGGTGACCCTGACCGTCGACGGTGAGCGGCTGGTGCCGTACGCCCGCCGGGCCCTGGACGCCCAGGACGCGCTGCTCGCCGCCTTCGCGCAGGCCCGCCCCCTGCTCGTGGACTTGAACTTCCCCGACCAGGCCACCGCCCGCGCCGTGCTGCTGCGGGCCCGGGAACTCGCCCCCGACCAGGAGCTCATGGCCCGCTACGAGAGCGGGCTGACGGGTGCGGCGGGGGAACTGCTGGCCGGTCGCCTCGACGCGTCCTTCGGCCGGTTCACCGGTCTGGACCCGGCGCTGCGGGCGGGCCTGGACCACCAGCCCGTGCGGTACGAGCCCATGGCCGTCGTCCTTCCCGAGGACCACCGGCTGGCCTGCCTGGAGCGGGTGCCGCTCGCCGCCCTGGAGGGCGAGACGGTCTACGCGGGAGCCGGAAATCCGCGCACTCCGGAATGGACCGATCTCGCTCGTCGGTTGTTCGAAGGACGGGGCATCCAGCTCGCCCCGCCGGCCCCGCTCGCGGTCGGCGACGAGGAGTTCCGGCGGATCATGGCGAAGACCCGGAACCCGATTCTCGCGGTCATGGATTTTCCGGCTATGCCTGGCACCGTGCTGCGACCGCTGGTCGAACCGGTGCCGCTGTCGCCCGTGTCGCTGGTGTGGCGCAGGGGTCTGGTGCACCCCGCGTTCGATGCCCTTCGGCACGCCGCAATCGAACTGTCCGTCGAACTTGACTGGCTTCGTCGGCCCTCCGATGGATGGATTCCAGCCACCGATGAGGCCGATATGAACATCCACAAATGACACATGGCGCACACGGCCCGTGCCTCTGCGCTACATTCGTGGGCCTGAGCACGGCGTGGTAAAGGGGGCGCCAGGACCGGGTGGGGGCCCGGTTCGGCCGACGTGTGCTCAAGGTCGACAGCGCGCCCAGATCAGCCCGTGGGGGGATGTACGTGCGCGTGAAAAAGTGGCGAGAAGACGCCCAACCGGAATGGCCCGAGGTGGCATCAGGCACCCAGGACACCGGGACGACCGGGGGTGCCACCCAGGCCTTTCCGGAAACCGCAGAAATCAGGGAAAACGAAGAAGCCGGAATAACCGGAGCAACCGGAGCAACCGGACTAGCCGGAGCAACCGGACCAGCCGGATCAACCGGTGAAACCGGAGCCCCGGCCGGGGACGGGAAGGGTGACTTCCCGGGAGCCCCGAGAGCGGACCGCGACCGGGACCTCCCCGAGCCGCCCGGCCGTAGAGCCGTCGTACGCGATCCCTGGGACGAGTCCGGCAGCGGTGGCGGTGGCGGTGCCGACGGCGCCCACGACCCGCACGAGGTGACGGTCCAGCTCGACGGGATCAGCCTGAGCGGCGAGGGCCGTATCGAGGCCCGCCCCGGAGGCGACGGCGGATCCGAGGGCTCCGACGGCCCGGTCTTCGTCGACGCGTCGGGCCGGCGCAGCCGGCGCTTCCGCCGGATCGGCATCGCCGTCGGTCTGGCCTGCGCGGTCTACGCCGTCGTCATCGTCGTTACCCTGCTGTCCGGCAACTCCAACGCGCCCTGGCTCCCCATGACCGGCCCGAAGGACGACGCCCCGGCCGGCAAGGTCGACACCAGTCCGATGCCGGCCGAGTCCGCCGAGCCCTCCGCCGCCGCGGGGGTGATCCCGGGGACCACCCCGACGGTCAGCGGCGGGGCCACGCCGGTGCCCGGAGTCAGCGGCACCGCGCCCGGTGCCACCGTGAGCCCGGGCAGGCCGGGGGCGTCCGCCGATCCGTCGGCCACCGCCAGCCAGCCGGGCGGCAACCCGTCGGTCAGCGCGGATCCGTCGACGCAGCCGACGCAGTCGGTCACCCCGCCGCCCAGCGCGTCGGTCACCCCGCCGGTCACCACCAGCCCCGAACCCTCGGTCGCCCCGACCCAGACCACGGGCGGCGAAAGCGCCGGCCCCGGCACGGTCGCCGACGGCCCGGCCGCCCCCTCGCCCGTCGCGTCGGAGACGTCCCAGCCCTCGGCACCCGACACCTCCGCTCCGGCCGCGCCCTCCGGCGCGCCGCTCTCCTCCGGCGTCCCGCTCTCCTCCGGCGCCCCGCTTTCCTCCCCGTCCCCGGAGAACATCCTCTGATGGCATCCCGCACCCGCCGCCCGGGGGCCGCGCCAGGAGCCCCCGACGGCTCCAGGCGCCGTCGCCTGCCCATGCGCCTGCTGCTGCCCGTGCTCGTCCTCGTAGCCCTGATGGCGATGCTGATGCTGCGCGGCTACGTCCACAGCGAGATCCTCGCCGACCACCGCGTCCGGTCCGAGGCATCCACCGACAAGGTGCCGGAGAAGATCCTCGAAGGCGGGCCGGTGATCGACACCCGCGGCGGCCGCGTCACCAGCCTGAAGATGCCCGACCGCCGGCTCGTCCTCACCTTCGACGACGGCCCCGACCCGACCTGGACCCCGAAGGTCCTGGACGTGCTGAAGAAGCACCACGCGCACGCCGTCTTCTTCGTCACCGGCACCATGGCCTCCCGCTACCCGGACCTGGTCAAGCGCATCGTCGACGAGGGCCACGAGATCGGGCTGCACACCTTCAACCACCCCGACCTGTCCTTCCAGTCGAAGAAGCGCATCGACTGGGAGCTCTCCCAGAACCAGCTCGCCCTCGCCGGCGCGGCCGGTATCCGCACCTCGCTGTTCCGCCCTCCGTACTCCTCCTTCGCCGACGCCATGGACAACAGGTCCTGGCCGGTCACCGAGTACATCGGCACCCGCGGCTACATCACCGTCGTCAACAACACCGACAGCGAGGACTGGCAGAAGCCCGGCGTACGCCGGATCATCCGCAACGCCACGCCGAAGAACGGCAAGGGCGCGATCGTGCTGATGCACGACTCCGGCGGTGACCGCCACCAGACGGTCCAGGCACTCGACCGGTTCCTGCCCGCCATGAAGGACAAGGGCTACGCGTTCGACAACCTCACCGAGGCCCTCGACGCGCCCAGCGCGCACACCGCCGTCGCAGGCCCCGAACTGTGGAAGGGCAAGGCGTGGATCTTCTTGGTCCAGGCCTCCGAGCAGATCACCGACGTCCTCGTCGTCGGGCTCTCGATCATCGGTTCCCTGGTCATCGGCCGCTTCCTCCTCATGCTGCTGCTCTCGGGCATCCACGCCCGCCGGGTCCGCCGCAAGGACTTCCGCTGGGGAGCGCCGGTCACCCAGCCGGTGTCGGTGCTGGTCCCGGCGTACAACGAGGCCAAGTGCATCGAGAACACCGTCCGTTCACTGATGGCGAGCGAGCACCCCATCGAGGTGCTCGTCATCGACGACGGTTCGAGCGACGGCACCGCCCGGATCGTCGAGGCGATGGGCCTGCCGAACGTCCGGGTCGTACGCCAGCTCAACGCGGGCAAGCCGGCCGCGCTGAACCGCGGTCTGGCGAACGCCCGTCACGACATCATCGTGATGATGGACGGCGACACCGTCTTCGAACCGTCCACGGTCCGCGAGCTGGTGCAGCCCTTCGGCGACCCCCGCGTGGGAGCCGTCGCCGGCAACGCGAAGGTCGGCAACCGCGACTCGATGATCGGGGCCTGGCAGCACATCGAGTACGTGATGGGCTTCAACCTCGACCGCCGGATGTACGACGTCCTGCGCTGCATGCCGACGATCCCGGGTGCGGTGGGAGCCTTCCGCCGGTCCGCCCTGGAACGCGTCGGCGGCATGAGCGACGACACGCTCGCCGAGGACACCGACATCACCATGGCCATGCACCGGGACGGCTGGCGCGTGGTCTACGCCGAGAAGGCGCGCGCCTGGACGGAGGCACCGGAGTCGGTCCAACAGCTCTGGTCCCAGCGCTACCGGTGGTCGTACGGCACCATGCAGGCGATCTGGAAGCACCGCAAGGCACTGGTGGAACGGGGCCCGTCGGGCCGCTTCGGCCGCGTCGGCCTGCCCCTGGTCTCCCTCTTCATGGTGGTGGCGCCCCTGCTGGCCCCCCTGATCGACGTATTCCTTCTCTACGGCGTCGTGTTCGGCCCGACCGAGAGGACGATCGTGGCCTGGCTGGGCGTCCTCGCGCTCCAACTGGTCTGCGCCGCCTACGCGTTCCGCCTCGACCGGGAGCGCATGACCCACCTGATCTCGCTGCCGTTGCAGCAGATCCTCTACCGCCAGCTCATGTACGTCGTGTTGCTCCAGTCCTGGATCACGGCCCTCACGGGAGGCCGCCTGCGCTGGCAGAAGCTGCGCCGCACGGGAGTCGTCGAGGCACCGGGCGGACCGGTACCGCGGCAGCAGCGGCGAAGTGGCAGTGACGAGCGGAGGCCGGTCGGATGACGCAGGAGTACACGGCGGATCAGCGGGAGCAGCCCGGGGTGGTCGCCCCGCCCAAGCCGGCCGGTCGGGACCGCTATCTGGACCTTCTCCGCTCCCTGGCGCTGGTCCGAGTCGTCCTCTACCACCTCTTCGGCTGGGCCTGGCTGACGGTCCTGTTCCCGTCCATGGGCGTGATGTTCGCGCTGGCGGGCTCACTGATGGCGCGCTCGCTGAAGAGGCCGGCACTGAGCGTGATCAGGGGACGGCTCCGCCGACTCCTGCCGCCCCTCTGGGCGTTCAGCGCGGTGGTGCTGCCACTGATGTTCGTCGGCGGCTGGAAGCTATCGGAGGACCCGGACCACAGCGGCACCTGGGGCCTCCTGCAAATGGTCAACTACGCCATCCCGATCGGGGCCCCGCCGTACCCCTGGGAGGTCGGCTTCCCGAAGGACCTGCTGGAGAGCACATGGGCGGACCAGGCGGTGGGCCCGCTGTGGTACCTCCGCGCGTACCTGTGGTTCGTGCTGGCCTCCCCGCTGCTGCTGTGGGCGTTCCGCAGGGTGCCGTGGGCGACCCTGCTGGCTCCGCTGGCCCTGACGGCCGTAGTGGGAACGGGACTTGTGACCATCCCCGGCGAACTCGGCAACACCGTCTCAGACTTCGCGGTCTACGGCAGCTGCTGGATCCTCGGTTTCGCGCACCACGAGGGCGTACTGGCGAAGGTCCCGCGCTATCTCGCCGTCTCCGGCTCGGTCATGGTGATGGCCTTCGCCCTGTGGTGGGCCTCCGGTCATCAGGGCCCCGACGGCTGGGACCTGAACGACATCCCGCTCGCCCAGGCCGCCTGGTCCTTCGGATTCGTGGTGATCCTGCTCCAGTACTCACCGTCCTGGCAGGAGCTGCCGGGCCGCCTGGCCCGCTGGGACAGACTGGTGACCCTCTCCAACAACCGTGCCGTCACGATCTACCTGTGGCACAACCTGCTGATCATGGCCACGGTCCCGATCATCGACCTGGCCTACCGCCTCCCCTTCATGCAGAGCGACCGCGCGGTCGCGGCGCTCGACGCGACGGACATGCTGTGGATGTTCGTCCTGGTCTGGCCGCTGATCGCACTCGCGATCCTGGCGTTCGGGTGGATCGAGGACCTGGCGGCGAAGCGCAGGCCGAGGGTGTGGCCCGACGGTTCACGACGGGGTCGGGTGGGCGCTGCGGTGACCGGGGGACAGGGGTCCTGACGACTACGGGCTCCGCACCCGATACGGGAGGCGGAGCCCGGCGAGGCCAGGAGCCCGTGTGATCAGATCCGGGTCACCGGTGCCTGCAGTTCCGTCACCCAGTCGTCGCGGTTCTCGGGGCACTCCAGGTTGATCTCGCGTGGGTATCCGGTCGACTGGTAGCCGTTGCCGTCGATCCAGCGGGCCAGGGCCTGGGCGGTGGGGAGCACGGTGTCCATGGAGCCGCGGTGCACGATGGTCGCCGCCTGGTCGAGAGACGGCAGGTCGAGGATGCGGAAGTCGCCGTCCTGGAGAGGGGCGGAGACCTGGACGGCGGCGTGGACGCTGATCCTGCCACCGCCCTCCGGGGCGTCCTCGTAGTAGGCCACACCGGGGCCCGTGGGAGTGACACCCGCCGAGCCCAGCCGCCGGAACAGCTCGTCGTAGAGGGGCCCGATGACCGGGCCGATGTCCTCGGGCTCGAAACTCGCGGCGGTCGCGGTCAGCTCCGCCACCCGGACGGTGGGGACACTCTTGATCACAACGTCGTTCGTGGGCATGCGCCCCTCGCTCTCGATCGCTCGGAGCCTCGCCTCGACCTGGATCAGCCGTGCTCCCGCGGCAGCCATAGCGGTCTCCAGTTCGGCCCGCCGCAGCCGCAGCATGCCGCGTAGTTCCACCGCGCTGACCTTCTCGTCGACGATGTCCTGGACCTGCTGGAGGGTGAACCCGAGGTCCTTGAGCGCGATGATCCGGTTGAGGCGGGCGAGTTGGGCGGCGGTGTAGTAGCGGTAGCCGCTGGCGGGGTCGACATGAACCGGACGCAGCAGGCCGGTCGCGTCGTAGTGCCGCAGCATCCGGACTGACACGCGGCCGTGCCGGGCGAAGTCTCCGATGGTGAACATGATGTCTCCGAGCTGACCGCCTGACACGGTGTGAGGGTCAAGAAGCACGCCCATCAGGTGTCCAAGCCCGGCTGCCCTTCCGTGGTCTGGCGCGAGCGGCTGCTCGATGCGGTGTGCGAGATGAAGGCGGCCCAGGCGAAGGACTGGAAGACGAGGTGGGGGCTTTCCGTCGACTTTGAGTCGCGGACGTGCGTGGCGCTGGAGATGGCGGCTATCTCGACGCAGTTCGAGCTGTCGCCGCTGTAGCTGGACTTCTGCCAGTGGGGGGTCTGCACGGTACGGCCCTTTCACGTGTTCTGAATGAGGCGGTGGATCACGTCGCGTGACTCAGCGGTGCCGAGTGCGCAGGTTTCCATGTGATCAAGCACCGCACGGTACTTGCTCAACCATGCCTCCGTGTCGAGGAAGCCGCAGCCCCCGTGGTGTGTGTCCAGCTGAACGGTGTCGAGCTGGGGGACGGCGCCCTCTACGTAGTCGAAGGACTGGCCTGTGCTCGGGAAGAACTCGGTGCCGAAGGGGATCACGCGGACGGTGACGTGGGCCAGTTCGCTCATGTCCAGTAGATGCTTGAGCTGGCCGCGTACGACAGCGGGGCCGCCGAAGCCCATGCGCAGGGCTGTCTCGTGGATGAATGCCGAATACGCGGGCGGATCTTCCCGGTGCAGGATGCCTTGCCGCTTGATGCGGTGGGTGAGGCGGTGTTCGATCTCGTACTGCCGCATGGGCGGTACGACTGCTCGGAAGAGGGAACGAGCGTGGTCCGTCGTCTGCAGCAGCGCGGGGATGTGAATCACTAGGGCTACGCGCAGCCCCGTTGCGTGGTGCTCCAGTTCGGCCAGGTCGACCAGCGCCGCCGGTAGATGATCGCGGTACGTCTCCCACCAGCCGGGCGTCCGCCGTCCCGTCATCTCGGCCAGGGCGTCGATCAGAGCTTCGTCGGAGCAGGCGTAGGCGGACGCCATGGCCCGGACGCGGTCGGCGCTGAGGGGGCTGCGGCCGGTCTCGATCATGCTGATGCGCCCTTGGTTGACGCCGAACATCGAGGCGGCACCGGTCGTGGTGAAGCCGGCCTGCTCGCGGAGTTTGCGCAGTTCGGCCCCGAGTCGGCGCTGGCGCAGGGTGGGGTTGCTGGTGGGCGGCAAAGCGCGTCCTTCCGGGCTGCGGTGCGGTGGTCGTGTAACCCACACGAAGTAATAACGGGTGCATCTCTTCTATTCGGAAGATGTATCTCCCGCATGCCTCTACTGTACTTCTTGTCGCCCAACTCCCCCCGCCCATAAGCCGGAAGCGCACCCACAAGGCACAGCCACCGCACGGCGCGGCCGTTGAGCGAGTAGTCGTCGAAGCCCCGTTTCCCTTCCGCCGGAGGTATTCGATGGTCACCGTAGCCCTGCCCGACACCTGGGTGTACGCCCTTCGTCTGCCGCATGACCCCAGAGCCGCACGCGTCGCACGTACGACCGTGCGGGCCGCTCTGAACAGCCACGGCATGGCCGAAGTCCTCGACGCCGTGGAGCTGCTGACGTCCGAACTCGTCACCAACGCCTACCTGCACACCAAGGGGCCCGCCTCGTTGAGGCTGACCGCCCTGGGCGAGGGGCGGCTGTGGGTCGGGGTCTGGGACAGCCATCCCCACATCCCGGCACCCTTCGCCGAACCGCCCGGTGACCGTGTTCCGCCCGGCTCGGTGGGTGCTGTCGGCGGACGCGGGTTGTTCCTCGTCCAGGAGTTCGCCGATGCATGGGGTGGCTGGTCGCTGGGGGACGGGCTTCTCGACCGAGGTGCGGGGAAGCTGTTGTGGTTCGAGGTGGGCCGGGGTGACCGGTGCGGTGGGAAGCGTTGAGCAGTCCAGCCGCGGCTGTCGTACAAGCCCGGCATACTGCTGTCGTGGCCGAGCACGCACACAGAAGCAGGAGCGCGCCTTCCCGCTGGGGTTACGGGATGGAGCGGCTGCCGGTGACGCTCGACGAGCTGGCCGGACCCAAGAGCGGATCCGTCGCGCTTCCCCTGGAACTCGCATGGTCCGGGCTGCGGGTCTTCGATCTCGGTGATGTGAAGCTGCTGCTGGGCCTGTACCGGATCGTCCTGAACAACGGATCGACGGACGACTTCGTCCGCTATCTCGATCAGGGGCACCTCGTCCGCCACTGGCCGATCCTGCGCAAGATGCTGGGGCGTGGCGTGCGCGAGACGTGGGAGGAAGCCTTTCTCGAGCTCCGCCGTTCCGGTCCCGAGCTCCGCCGTTCCGGCTCGGTATGAAGCTGCCCCCGCTGCATCGCCGACTGCTGGCGGATGCCCTCGACGCGGGCGAGGACTACGAGCTCGCCCTCGCCGGCGGGTATGCCGTGCAGGCTCATGGCCTGGTCGCCCGTCCCAGTCAGGATCTGGACTTCGCGACTCGGCACCTTGCGTCGATGACCGACATCGTCCCGCGCCTTGCGGACGGCCTGCGGGGGAAGGGCTGGACGGTCGTCGTTGTCGATGTCAGGCCGCTCAAGGCACGGCTCCTCGTAACGGATCCGGACAGCCGGGAGGCCTGCGAAGTAGACCTCCTCAAAGAAGCCTTGGCTCGTCAACCGGTAGCCATGGACGTCGGCCCCGTGGTCGATCTCGAAGACCTGGTGGTCATGAAGGTACGCGCCCTCGGCGATCGCGGTCTGCCGCGTGACGTGATCGACGTCCACGCAGCCTGCCGGTACTACTCCGTCATCGAGCTGGAGCAGCTCGGCGCGCGGGACGAGAGCGAATTCGACCTCGTCGAGCTCCGCGACCGGCTCGAGAGCGTCGTATGGGTCAGTGACGAGGAGTTCGCCGCCTACGGGCTCAGCCCAGAGGACATCGCTGAGCTGCGGCGATGGGCCCTGGAGTGGGAGTCCGACCTGGGCCTGCGGCTGGCCGAGGACTACGACGATGTCGAGGATGCCGACGACTGAAGTGGTCGGAGCGGTCCTCACAGCACGGCCGCCCGACGCGCGGAGCTGTTCGTAACACAAAGCCCCCACGACCTCTCATCCCGCCCCCCGCCGGGGTGAGAGCAACGTTCCCTTCCGGTCACCCGGTGCCACAGGCAGGAAACGCGTCCTCCCTACCTTCGGATCAGCCACTCGAAGCAGGACCGAGCCCCGTCGCACCGTGGAGGCGTCATGACAGCCCCTAGTACAGCCCCCGCACCCCCGAGCAGGGGCGGTCGCTGGATCCAGCAGTGGGATCCGGAGGACGAGACCTTCTGGAAGGAGACCGGCGAGAAGGTCGCCAAGCGGAACCTGCTCTTCTCCGTTCTCTCCGAGCACATCGGGTTCTCGGTCTGGACCATGTGGTCCGTGCTGGTGCTCTTCATGGGCCCGGAGTACGGGCTCACCCCGGCCGACAAGTTCCTGCTCACGTCGATGGTCACGCTCGTCGGTGCCGTCGTCCGCGTCCCCTACACCTTCGCCGTCGCACTCTTCGGCGGGCGGAACTGGACGATCATCTCGGCCAGCCTGCTCCTCGTCCCCACCATCGCCGCGTTCACCGTGATGAAGCCGGGGACCTCGTTCAACACCTTCCTGCTGGTCGGCCTGCTGGCCGGCATCGGCGGCGGCAACTTCGCGTCGTCCATGACGAACATCAACGCGTTCTTCCCCCTCCGTAAGAAGGGGTGGGCGCTCGGGCTCAACGCCGGCGGCGGCAACATCGGCGTCCCGGTCATCCAGCTGGTCGCCCTCGCGATCATCGGCGCCAGCGGCGGACCCCGGGTGCTGCTCGGGATCTACATCCCGCTGATCCTCGTCGCCGCCGTCCTCGCCGCGCTCTTCATGGACAACATCGAGAACGTGAAGAACGACACCGGCGCCGCCAAGGACGCCGCGCGGGACGGTCACACCTGGATCATGTCCTTCCTCTACATCGGCACGTTCGGCTCGTTCATCGGCTACAGCTTCGCCTTCGGGCAGGTGCTGACGAACCAGTTCGGCCGGACCCCGCTGGAGGCCGCGTACGTCACCTTCATCGGCCCGCTGCTCGGCTCGCTGATCCGTCCGGTGGGCGGCGCGCTGGCCGACAAGTACGGCGGCGCGAAGATCACCCTGTACAACTACGTCGGCATGGGCGCGGCGACCGCGGTCCTGATCGCCGCCAGCATGCAGAAGTCGCTCGGACTGTTCACCACCGCGTTCGTGGTGCTCTTCGTCCTCAGCGGCCTCGGCAACGGCTCGACGTTCAAGATGATCCCCGGCATCTTCCACACGAAGGCCCTCGCCAAGGGGCTGGAGGGCGAAGCGGCCGCCGCCTACGGGCGTCGCCTCTCCGGTGCCTCCATGGGGCTGATCGGCGCGGTCGGCGCGCTCGGCGGCGTCGGCATCAACCTCGCCTTCCGCCAGTCCTTCCTCTCCTACGGCTCCGGAACCGGCGCGTTCGTCGCCTTCCTCGCCTTCTACGCGGCCTGCTTCCTGGTCACCTGGGCCGTATACCTTCGCCGTACGGCCGCCCAGGGCCGGGCCGCGACCGCCTCCGAGGCGAAGCCGCAGCTCAACTACGCCGAGGTGTGACGTAACACTGGCGACATGAACCCGAACCGAGCCTGTCACGAGCCGTTGACAGGCTCGGTCGGCATGTAGGTCGGACGACAGACAGCGGGACGACAGCCATGTACGACGAACAGCAGGCAACAGAGCAACACGGCCCCCTGGCGGGGTTCACCGTGGGAGTCACGGCCGCGCGCCGGGCGGACGAGCTCGGTGCGCTGCTCCAGCGCCGCGGGGCCGCGGTGCTGCACGCGCCCGCCCTGCGGATCGTGCCCCTCTCCGACGACAGCGAGCTGCTGGCGGCGACGAAGGACCTGATCGACCAGGCGCCCGACGTCGTGATCGCCACGACCGCCATCGGGTTCCGGGGGTGGGTCGAGGCCGCCGACGGGTGGGGGCTCGGTGAGGCGCTTCTCGACCGGCTGCGCGAGGTGGAGCTGCTCGCGCGCGGGCCCAAGGTCAAGGGGGCCGTACGGGCCGCCGGGCTGACGGAGGACTGGTCGCCGTCGTCCGAGTCCATGGCCGAGGTGCTGGACCGGCTGCTGGAGGAGGGCGTCGAGGGGCGCCGGGTCGCCATTCAGCTGCACGGGGAGCCGTTGCCCGGGTTCGTGGAGGCGCTGCGGGCCGGGGGAGCGGAGGTCGTGGGGGTGCCGGTGTACCGGTGGATGCCGCCGGAGGACATCGGGCCGGTGGACCGGCTGCTGGACGCGGCGGTCTCCCGCGGTCTCGACGCGCTCACCTTCACCAGCGCTCCCGCCGCGGCCTCGCTGCTGTCCCGGGCCGAGGACCGCGGTCTGCTGCCGGAACTGCTGGCCGCGCTCAACCATGACGTGCTGCCGGCGTGTGTCGGGCCGGTGACCGCGTTGCCCTTGCAGGCGCGGGGCGTGGACACGGTGTCGCCCGAGCGCTTCCGGCTCGGACCGCTCGTGCAGTTGCTGTGCCAGGAACTTCCCGGGCGGGCCCGGACCTTGCCCATCGCCGGCCACCGGGTGGAGATCCGGGGACACGCGGTGCTGGTCGACGGGACGCTGCGGCCGGTGCCCCCGGCGGGGATGTCGCTGCTGCGGTCGCTGTCCCGGCGGCCCGGCTGGGTGGTGTCCCGGGCCGAGCTCCTGCGGGCGCTGCCGGGCGCGGGCCGCGACGAACACGCGGTGGAGACGGCGATGGCCCGCCTCCGCACGGCCCTCGGCGCGCCCAAGCTGATCCAGACGGTGGTGAAGCGGGGGTACCGACTGGCACTGGACCCGGCGGCGGACGCGAAGTACTCGGACACCTAGTCGGCCGACCGGCCGACCTGGGCCGCACACCTGCCCGTCGCCTTCATCAGCAGCCCCAGCGCCCCCGTCAGCAACACCGCCCGCACCACGTCCACGCCACCCACGGGTCCTCGAACTCCTCGCGCAGGGCGCCGGGGTCGCGGCCCCGCGCGAGGGCGTCGTTGAGGGGATGTTGAAGGCGACGGTGACCAGGAAGGCCAGGGCGGACAGCGCCAGGGCCGCCCACACCCACCCCCGTCGGCCCGTGCCGCGCGCCTGCCAGGCCGCCACCGCCGGGAGCAGCGGGGCGCGCAGGAAGCCGAGGAAGAACACCGGGTTCTGGATGACCTCGTTGATGTCGCGCATCACCTCGACGTAGTGGCGACCGTGGCCGCGCCCAGTACGAACCCGCCCAGTACGAACCGGCCCAGGACAGGTCCGCTGCTCCCGGTGCTCTGTGTCATGGCTCCAGTCAAGGGCCCCGCCCAGAGCTCCTACATGGCCGAGACGCGCCGCCGCATACGTGCGCGTCCACGCACCGCCCACGGTTCGGGGGGTTCCGGCGGCGAGGGCGGGAGGGCACTGTTAGAGGGAGCCCCGGAACAGCCGCGAGCACCTCACCGAACCCTTACGGCCGGGGCACCCTAGGCGGTGACAGGCACATGGCACTGGGTACGGCCACGGTCGCGTACGAGCTGCGGTTCGACGCCGGACGGATCTGTCTCGACCTCCTCGCGACCACCCACCCCGAGGAACGCCTCGACTCGACGGAGGTGCTCGGCGCCTGGATCGTCGGTTCGGGGCTGGTGCCGGAGGGGACGGACCTGACGCACATGGACCCCTCCTGGCTCGTCGGCTTCCGGGAACTGCGCGGCCGCATCGGACAGTTGGTGCGCGGCACACCCGGTCACGGCCACGGCTACGACCTCGCGCTCGCCCACGTCAACGAGGCCGCCCGCGCCGCACCGCCCGCCCCGCGCGCCGTACCGGACACGGACGGCGCGCTGGTGCGCGAGCTGGACGGTCCGCCCGACTGCGCGGCGCTGCTCGGGGCGATCGCCAGGGACGCCGTAGGGCTGCTGACGGACCCGGTTGCGCGGGCCGGGATCAGAGAGTGCGAAGGGGACAACTGCCCCATCGTCTACCTCGATACGTCACGGGGGCGCAGGAGGCGCTGGTGCTCCAGTGAGGTGTGCGGGAACCGGGAAAGGGTGGCCCGGCATCGTCGGCGCGCGGCACTCTCGCAGAGCTGACTGGTCGTTATGTCCCTTCTGTGGAGCGGCTGTCGAAGTGATTTCGATTACATCTCGTTTACTCGCTCAACCTTACGGCCCGTAGTGGTGATCTTGCTCATGTGGTGGAAATGTAAAGATCGCGCGGCGGGAATGTGCCCCCATGTCCTGTCTCGTCACGTCACCCAGAACAAAACTGTCGTCGCACCTTGAACACCCGGCACCCCACGTCCGTACCCCTTCTCGAGCGACCGACTGGGGGAACCCCCGGACATCGGAGGTGGGCGTGCGCAAGGATTCCGTCGTGGCCAATGAACGTGGATCGAGGGCCCGACATCGCATGTCCCAGCCCTCGGAACCTGATGAGGAGCTGATGCGTGCCCTTTACAGGGAGCACGCCGGGCCTCTCCTTGCGTATGTCCTCCGGTTGGTTGCGGGTGACCGCCAGAGAGCCGAGGACGTGGTGCAGGAGACGCTCATCCGTGCCTGGAAGAACGCCGGACAGCTCAATCGAGCGACCGGATCGGTACGCCCCTGGCTGGTGACGGTCGCCCGGCGCATCGTCATCGACGGCCACCGCAGCCGGCAGGCCCGGCCGCAGGAGGTCGATCCGTCGCCGCTGGAGGTCATCCCCGCGGAGGACGAGATCGACAAGGCGCTGTGGTTGATGACGCTGTCGGACGCGCTCGACGACCTGACCCCGGCCCACCGGGAGGTGCTCGTCGAGACGTATTTCAAGGGGCGTACCGTCAACGAGGCGGCCGAGACACTGGGCATACCCAGCGGAACCGTTCGCTCGCGGGTCTTCTACGCCCTGCGGTCGATGAAGCTCGCACTGGAGGAGCGGGGGGTGACGGCGTGATGAGTGTGTACGGGGGTAACCAGGGATTCGGCACAGGTGGTTCGGGTATGTCAGGTTCCATGATGGGATCTCCGGTGCCGAACGAGCATGAGACCGTCGGCGCCTACGCCCTCGGGATCCTCGACGACGCCGAGGCAACCGCTTTCGAGGCCCATCTCGCGACCTGCGAATGGTGCGCCCAGCAGCTCGACGAGCTCGCCGGCATGGAGCCGATGCTCGCCGCCCTCGCGGACCTGCCGGGCTCCGGCACCCCCGCGATCGGGGAGTCGCTGTCCGCCAAGCCCAGTCCGCGGATCGTGAACAAGCTCGTGGACGAGGTCGCCGAGCGCCGTGCGCAGAAGCGGCGCCGCAGCTTCTACATGGTGGCGGCCGCGGGCGCGCTGATCATCGGCGGTCCGTTCGTCGCGATGGCGGCGAGCGGCGGCGACTCGGGCGGCGGGCCCAAGCAGAACCAGGTCCTCGCGGCCACTCCCAAGGAACTCTTCGAGTCCATGAACGACAAGGTGTCCGCGACCGACTCCAAGACCGGCGTCAGCGCGACCGTCGCCATGCAGGAGAAGAACTGGGGCACCTCGCTCGGCCTGGAGCTCAAGGGCGTCAAGGGACCGCTCAAGTGCTCCCTGATCGCGGTCGGCACCAACGGCGAGCGCTGGACGGCCTCCACCTGGTCCGTCGGCAAATGGGGCTACGGCATCCCCAACGGCAAGACCGCGGAGTCCAAGCAGCCGCTCTACATCGGCGGTGCGGTCGCTCCGGCCCAGAACGACATCGACCACTTCGAGGTCGTGGACTCCAACGGCAAGAAGCTCGTCCAGGTCGACGCCTGACTTCCCGCCGGGGTCCCCTTCGCGTACGGTTGACGGCTGCCCAGCACGTCAGAAGGGGGCCCGGTGGCCGCTCAGGCTCAACCAACCGCGGTCGGCTCGGTTCAGGACTCCGTCCGGGACCGTGAGATCAGCGTCGAACAGGAACATCTGGACCGGGTCTACCGGCGCCTCGAGGAGAAGATCCACGAGGCGGAGTTCCTGATGAACGACGCGGCCAAGCGCGGCCAAGTCGGCACGCCCGGCGCCCTCGCCGAGCGGGACGCCCAGGTCTTCCGGGCCGGCGTCCACCTCAACCGGCTGAACAACGAGTTCGAGGACTTCCTCTTCGGACGCATCGACCTGCTCCCCGGCAAGGACGGCAAGAAGGGGCCCGACGGCGCCTACACCGCCGTGGAACCCGCCGAGGGCGCGGTCCGCGAGGACAACACCGCCGACATCGCGGAGACCCTGCACATCGGCCGGATCGGGGTCCTGGACTCCGACTACGCACCGCTCGTCATCGACTGGCGGGCCCCGGCCGCCGCGCCCTTCTACAGGTCCACTCCGGTGGATCCCGGGCGTGTCGTACGGCGCCGGGTCATCCGCTCCAAGGGCCGCAAGGTCCTCGGCGTCGAGGACGACCTCATGCGCCCCGAGCTCAAGGCCCTCCTCGACGGCCACGAGCTGCCCGTCATCGGCGACGGCGCCCTGATGGCCGCGCTCGGCCAGGCCCGCAGCCACACCATGCGGGACATCGTCGCCTCCATCCAGGCCGAGCAGGACATGGTCATCCGGGCCCCCGCGGCCTCCGTGACCTACGTCGAGGGCGGCCCCGGCACCGGCAAGACCGCCGTGGCCCTGCACCGCGCCGCGTACCTGCTCTACCAGGACCGCCGCCGCTACGCGGGCGGCATCCTCATCGTCTCGCCCACCCCCCTGCTGGTCGCGTACACCGAGGGCGTGCTGCCCTCCCTCGGCGAGGAGGGCCAGGTCGCCATCCGCGCGATCGGCTCCCTGGTCGACGGCGTCGAGGCCACCCTGTACGACTCCCCGGCGGTGGCCCGCGCCAAGGGCTCGTACCGGATGCTGAAGGTGCTGCGGAAGGCGGCGCGCGGGGTCCTGGAGCTGGGCGCCGGCGGTACGGCCGCCGGGGAGGGCTCCGCGCGCGGCAGGGCGGCCCGTTCCGGCCGCTCCGACTCCGGGCAACTCTCCTTCGGAGACTTCGCCGGCCCCGACGAGGGTGCCGGGGACGGCAACGGCGCCGCCACCGCCGTATCTCCGCAGTCCCCCGCCGGACCCCCGGCCCGTCTGCGTGTCGTCGCCTTCGGGCGGCGGCTGGAGCTGGAGGCGGACGAGCTGGAACGTATCCGCCACAACGCCCTCAGTGGCACCGCGCCCGTGAACCTGCTGCGGCCCAGGGCGCGCAAGCTGCTCCTCGACGCGCTGTGGGCGCGGTCGGGGGCCGGGTCCCGGCACAACGACCCCGAACTGGCGGCCGAGCTGCGATCGTCGTTCGACGAGGACATCACCTCCGAGGACAGCTTCATCGAGTTCCTCGACGCCTGGTGGCCCGAGCTCACCCCGAAGACCGTCCTCGCCGCCATGGCCGACGAGCGGCGCCTGGGCCGCTGGGCCCGCCGCATCCTCAACCCCGGCGAGGTCCGCAGGGTCGCCCGCTCGCTCAGACGCGACGGCCTCTCCGTGCACGACATCGCCATGCTCGACGAGCTCCAGGCGCTCCTCGGCGCCCCCGCCCGCCCCAGGAGGCGGCGCGAGCTGGACCCGCTCGACCAGCTCACCGGCCTGGAGGAGCTGATGCCGGTCCGCGAGGAGACCCAGCGCGAGCGGGCCGAGCGGCTCGCGCAGGAGCGGGTCGAGTACGCCCACGTCATCGTCGACGAGGCCCAGGACCTCACGCCCATGCAGTGGCGCATGGTCGGCCGTCGCGGCCGGCACGCCACCTGGACGGTCGTGGGAGACCCCGCCCAGTCCTCCTGGTCCGACCCCGACGAGGCCGCCGAGGCCCGCGACGAGGCCCTCGGCAGCCGTCCCCGGCGCCGCTTCCAGCTCACCGTCAACTACCGCAACCCCTCCGAGATCGCCGACCTCGCGGCCCGCGTGCTGGCCCTCGCCATGCCAGGCGCCACCTCCCCGTCGGCGGTACGGTCCACCGGCGTCCAGCCCCGCTTCAGCGTCGTACGCAAGTCGCTGGGCGAGACCGTCCGCGAGGAGGCCGCCAGGCTCCTCGACCTCGTCGACGGCACCGTCGGCGTCGTCGTCGCCATGAACCGGCGCGAGGAGGCCGCCCGCTGGCTCACCGGACTCGGCGACCGGGTGGTGGCGCTCGGCAGCCTGGAGGCCAAGGGCCTGGAGTACGACGCGACGGTCGTCGTCTCCCCGGCGGAGATCGCCGACGAGTCGCCCGCCGGGCTGCGGGTGCTCTACGTCGCCCTGACCAGGGCGACCCAGCAGCTGACGATCGTCTCGGCGGAGCGGGACCAGCCAAACGCGGAGGGCGCGCCGGATCTGCTGAGAGATTGAACTCTCCGTACGGGAATGGTCTTTCGGGATCCGTTTGTTAGCCTGGACGAGACACCGGCCCGATCCAAGCCCCCGGGCCCAACCTTCGTCGCCACGAGCGACCACTTGCCGCGAGGCGAGCATGGCGGGTCGGTGTCACTGACCTGGTGAGAGGCCCACGTCCATGTGACGTGGGCCTCTTTCGCGTGCACGGCCCGTGGACGGCTCCTGGACGACTTCTGGACGGTTCCGTGAACACAAAGTCCGCAATCCGGGGCGGCTAACGCCTACTCATCAGTAGGTGCGACCATCGGACGGCAGCAGCGTCACAGGTGAAAGCAGAGGAAGTCGGCCATGGCAACGGCGCCCAGCGTCTCCTACTCGATTACGGTCCGGCTGGAGGTGCCCGCGAGCGGAACCGCGGTGTCCCAGATCACCACGGCCGTGGAGTCCCACGGAGGCTCGGTGACCGGCCTCGACGTGACCGCGTCCGGCCACGAGAAGCTCCGCATCGACGTCACCATCGCCGCCTCCTCCACCGCGCACGCCGACGAGATCGTCCAGCAGCTGCGCGGCATCGAGGGCGTCACGCTCGGCAAGGTCTCCGACCGTACGTTCCTGATGCACCTCGGCGGCAAGATCGAGATGCAGTCCAAGCACCCCATCCGCAACCGCGACGACCTCTCGATGATCTACACCCCGGGTGTCGCCCGCGTGTGCATGGCGATCGCCGAGAACCCCGAGGACGCCCGCCGCCTCACCATCAAGCGCAACTCCGTCGCGGTCGTGACGGACGGCTCGGCCGTGCTGGGCCTGGGCAACATCGGCCCCAAGGCCGCTCTCCCGGTCATGGAGGGCAAGGCGGCCCTCTTCAAGCGGTTCGCCGGCATCGACGCCTGGCCGCTGTGCCTGGACACCCAGGACACCGACGAGATCGTCGCCATCGTCAAGGCGATCGCCCCCGGCTTCGCCGGCATCAACCTCGAGGACATCTCCGCCCCCCGCTGCTTCGAGATCGAGGCCCGGCTGCGTGAGGCCCTCGACATCCCCGTCTTCCACGACGACCAGCACGGCACCGCGATCGTCGTCCTCGCCGCCCTGACGAACGCACTGCGCGTGACCGGCAAGGCGATCGAGAACATCCGGGTCGTCATGTCAGGCGCCGGCGCGGCCGGTACGGCCATTCTCAAGCTGCTGCTCGCCGCGGGCCTCAAGAACGCCGTCGTCGCCGACATCCACGGTGTCGTGCACGCCGGCCGCGAGGACCTCGTGGACGCCGCTCCGGGCTCGGCGCTGCGCTGGATCGCCGACAACACCAACCCCGAGAACCTGACCGGGACCCTGAAGGAGGCCGTCCGCGGCGCCGACGTCTTCATCGGCGTCTCGGCCCCGAACGTCCTGGACGGCGCCGACGTGGCCGCCATGGCGGAGGGCGCGATCGTGTTCGCGCTCGCGAATCCCGACCCCGAGGTCGACCCGGCGATCGCCCGTCTGACGGCGGCCGTCGTCGCCACGGGCCGCTCTGACTTCCCGAACCAGATCAACAACGTGCTGGTCTTCCCGGGTGTCTTCCGCGGCCTGCTGGACGCTCAGTCCCGCACGGTCAACACGGACATGATGCTTGCGGCCGCGAAGGCCCTCGCGGACGTCGTTACCCCGGACGAGCTGAACCCGAACTACATCATCCCGAGCGTCTTCAACGACAAGGTCGCTGGCGCGGTCGCTGGCGCGGTGCGCGACGCGGCGAAGGCCGCCGGGGCGACGGCGTAGGGTCCGCGTCCGGTCCCACGGCCCCGCGTCTACAGTGGGGTCAGTGGACGTCGTATGTTTGTTCGGCTGTGAGGATTGCCACGGTGGTCCTCCGGCCCGGCGCGTCGCGGAACCGGGCACTTCGGGGCACCCTCTAGGGTGGCGCCACGCCCAGGCCTCTGTTCGTGTGACCCCCTAGGGTGTTCATACGAGTTCTACGGGTGCCGGATTGGCTTTCCCGCAGCAGGTAGGGGCAGGATGCGTCCCTGGGCGCGAGCGCATCGGCTTCGCTGTGCCTCGTGTGCGGCCCCGCCGCGTGGCACACCCCAACGGCAAGAAGAACACGGGAGTAACAACATGAACCGCAGTGAGCTGGTGGCCGCGCTGGCCGACCGCGCCGAGGTGACCCGCAAGGACGCCGACGCCGTTCTGGCCGCGTTCGCCGAGACCGTCGGCGAGATCGTCGCCAAGGGCGACGAGAAGGTCACCATCCCCGGCTTCCTGACCTTCGAGCGCACCCACCGTGCCGCTCGTACCGCGCGCAACCCGCAGACCGGTGACCCGATCCAGATCCCGGCCGGCTACAGCGTCAAGGTTTCGGCGGGCTCCAAGCTCAAGGAAGCCGCCAAGGGCAAGTAAGCGCTCCGCTTCGAGCGCCGGGTGACTGCGGGCCGTTCTTCGGCTGTCGGGACGGCCGTGGCCGGCCGCGCAGTTCCCCGCGCCCCTTGAGGACGCTCAGCACAACGCCGATGGGGCGGTCACCCGAGTCCGGGTGACCGCCCCATCGGCGTACGTACGACCGCTGCCGCGCTGTGTCTGCCCGGAGCCCCCGGGTCCGGGGTGGGCCGGGCTGGGCTGCTCCCGGGCGGGCGCCGAGGGCTTTGCCAGGCGGCTCCGCCTTGGCGCCCAGTTCGACGAGCTTCTGCATGCTGTGTCTGCCCGGGAGGGGGGCACCCCCGGACCCCCGGCCGGAAGCGGCTGCTCCCTGGCCGGGGTCGGGCGGTGGGGTCAGCCGAGGGCCTTGCCCGGGAGTTCGACCTTGGCGCCCAGCTCGACGAGCTTCTCCATGCTGTGTCTTCCCGGGGGATGACCCCCGGACCCCCGGCAGAGCCGGACGCGGCCCGGCCTCGGAGGGTCGGGCGGTGGGGTCAGCCGAGGGCTTTGCCCGGCAGTTCCACCTTGGCGCCGAGCTCGACGAGCTTCTCCATGAAGTTCTCGTAGCCGCGGTTGATGAGGTCGATGCCGTGCACCCTGGACGTGCCCTGGGCCGCCAGCGCCGCGATCAGGTACGAGAAGCCGCCGCGGAGGTCCGGGATGACCAGGTCGGCGCCCTGCAGCCGGGTGGGGCCGGAGACGACCGCCGAGTGCAGGAAGTTGCGCTGGCCGAAGCGGCAGTTCGAGCCGCCCAGGCACTCGCGGTAGAGCTGGATGTGCGCACCCATCTGGTTGAGCGCGGAGGTGAAGCCGAGGCGGGACTCGTAGACCGTCTCGTGGATGATCGACAGACCGGTGGCCTGCGTGAGGGCGACCACCAGCGGCTGCTGCCAGTCCGTCTGGAAGCCCGGGTGCACGTCCGTCTCCAGCGCGATGGACTTCAGCTGCCCGCCGGGGTGCCAGAACCGGATGCCCTCGTCGTCGATCTCGAAGGCACCGCCCACCTTCCGGTAGGTGTTCAGGAACGTCATCATCGAGCGCTGCTGGGCGCCCTTGACGTAGATGTTGCCCTCGGTCGCCAGCGCCGCGGACGCCCAGGAGGCGGCCTCCAGACGGTCCGGCAGGGCGCGGTGGTTGTAGCCGCCGAGCCGGTCCACGCCCGTGACGCGGATGGTCCGGTCGGTGTCCATCGCGATGATGGCGCCCATCTTCTGCAGCACGCAGATGAGGTCCTCGATCTCCGGCTCCACCGCGGCGTTCGAGAGCTCGGTGACACCCTCGGCGAGGACCGCCGTCAGCAGCACCTGCTCGGTCGCGCCCACGGACGGGTACGGCAGCGTGATCTTCGTACCCCGGAGCCGCCGCGGCGCCTCCAGGTACTGCCCGTCCGCCCGCTTCTCGATCGTCGCGCCGAACTGACGCAGCACCTCGAAGTGGAAGTCGATGGGCCGGCCGCCGATGTCGCAGCCGCCGAGACCGGGGATGAAGGCGTGTCCCAGGCGGTGCAGCAGGGGACCGCACAGCAGGATCGGGATCCGCGAGGAACCCGCGTGGGCATCGATGTCAGCGACGTTGGCGCTCTCGACGTGCGTCGGGTCCATCACCAGCTCGCCCGGTTCCTCACCCGGACGGACCGTCACGCCGTGCAATTGCAGCAGTCCGCGTACGACCCGCACGTCACGGATGTCCGGAACGTTGCGCAGTCGACTCGGCTCGCTGCCCAGCAGGGCGGCCACCATGGCCTTCGGTACGAGGTTCTTCGCACCGCGGACCCGGATCTCGCCCTCCAGCGGGGTTCCGCCGTGGACAAGCAGTACGTCGTCAGAGCCGTTGACGGTCATGTATCTCGCGTTCCGATGAGTCGGGCAGGGGCCAGAAGGGCAAGGGTAATCGCCGCCCACCCCCCTTCTGTAAGCCCAACTGCCGCCCAGCCACGTCATAGCTCTGTCACAACACGAACCGCTAGTCGTCGGGCACATGCCGTCACGGGCGCCTGGCGTGCGCTTACGGCGCATCGGTGCGCTCTGAGCTGCATCCCCTGCCGTAAGCGCATTGCCGCCCCACTTCACGGGAAGATGCGGGATCATGTCTGGCATGACCGAGGTGTCCTCGCTCACAGGGCGGCTGCTCGTGGCAACGCCCGCCCTGGCGGACCCGAACTTCGACCGTGCGGTGGTGCTCCTTCTCGACCACGACGAGGAGGGCTCCCTCGGTGTCGTCCTCAACCGGCCCACCCCGGTGGACGTCGGCGACATCCTGGAGGGCTGGGCCGACCTCGCGGGCGAACCCGGCGTCGTCTTCCAGGGCGGCCCGGTCTCCCTGGACTCGGCCCTGGGGGTCGCCGTCATCCCCGGCGGCGGAGCCGTCGACGGGGCACCGCTGGGCTGGCGCAGAGTGCACGGCGCGATCGGCCTGGTCGACCTGGAGGCCCCGCCCGAGCTGCTCGCCTCGGCCCTCGGCAGCCTGCGCATCTTCGCCGGTTACGCCGGCTGGGGGCCCGGCCAGCTGGAGGACGAGCTGGTCGACGGCGCCTGGTACGTCGTCGAGTCGGAACCCGGCGATGTCTCCTCCCCGGCCCCGGAGAGACTGTGGCGCGAGGTCCTGCGCCGCCAGCGCAACGAACTCGCGATGGTGGCCACCTACCCCGACGACCCTTCGCTCAACTGATCCATGTGAGCTTCAGTACTCTTGGGCGTATGAGCACTCTCGAGCCCGAGCGCGGGACTGGTACGGGGACCCTCGTCGAGCCCACGCCGCAGACTTCCCACGGCGACGGCGACCACGAGCGCTTCGCCCACTACGTCCAGAAGGACAAGATCATGGCGAGCGCCCTCGACGGGACCCCCGTCGTGGCGCTGTGCGGCAAGGTGTGGGTACCCGGCCGCGATCCCAAGAAGTACCCGGTGTGTCCCATGTGCAAGGAGATCTACGAGTCCATGGGTTCCGGGGACGACGACAAGGGCGGCGGCGACAAGTAGGACCGACGTAGGACATCCGTAGGGCTGCCGCTCGGCTGAACTTCGCGAGGCCCCCGGGGCGCGCTGCGTGTGCCCCGGGGGCCTTTGCGTGTCGTTCGTCATCGGCGACACTTCGGCGACACTTCGCACCGACGCTGGTACTCAAGGACTGATGTGACCTCACTGATTCCGGCGCCGTCGAGCGTCGTCAGCCCCGGCGGCCCGGTGTTCGTCCTCGACGAGCACACCGGGATCGAGACCGGCCCCGGCGCCGGACGCGTGGCCCACTGGCTGCGCACCGCGGTCGGCGCGGCGACGGGCCTGCCGCTGGAGCCGTACGCCTCCGGCGGGCGCCGCATCCGGCTGCGGATCACGCCACCCCTCGCCGACGAACTCGGCAGCCCCGAGGCGTACCGCCTCACCGTGGACGAACACGCCGTCGTCATCGACGGGGCGAGCCCGCAGGGCCTGTTCTACGGCGCCCAGACCTTCCGCCAGCTGCTCGGCCCCGCCGCCTTCCGTCGCGCCCCCGTCACCTCCGAGGGCGTCTGGGAAGTACCCCCGGTCATCGTCAGCGACGCCCCCCGGTTCCGCTGGCGCGGCCTCATGCTCGACGTGGCCCGGCACTTCATGCCCAAGGACGGCGTCCTGCGCTACCTGGATCTGATGGCCGCGCACAAACTCAACGTCTTCCACTTCCACTTGACGGACGATCAGGGCTGGCGGATCGAGATCAAGAGGTACCCCCGGCTCACCGAGGTGGGCTCATGGCGGGCGCGTACCAGATTCGGCCACGGAGCCTCGCCGTTGTGGGAGGAGAAGCCGCACGGTGGCTTCTACACCCAGGACGACATCCGGGAGATCGTCGCCTACGCGGCCGAACGGCATATCACCGTCGTCCCCGAGATCGACGTACCCGGACACTCGCAGGCCGCCATCGCCGCGTACCCGGAACTCGGCAACACCGACATCATCGACACGTCCTCCCTCACGGTCTGGGACAGCTGGGGCATCTCCTTGAACGTACTCGCCCCCACTGACAACACCCTGCGCTTCTACGAGGGGGTCTTCGAGGAGCTGCTGGAGCTGTTCCCCGGCGAGTTCGTTCACATCGGCGGCGACGAATGCGCCAAGGAGCAGTGGCGGGAATCGCCCCTCGTCCAGGCCCGTATCGAGGAACTCGGCCTCGCGGACGAGGACGAGTTGCAGTCCTGGTTCATCGGACACTTCGACAAGTGGCTCTCCGCGCGCGGGCGCAGGCTCATCGGCTGGGACGAGATCCTGGAGGGCGGGCTCGCCGAGGGGGCGGCCGTCTCCTCGTGGCGCGGCTACGAGGGCGGGATCGCCGCCGCCCGCTCCGGCCACGACGTCGTCATGTGCCCCGAGCAGTATGTGTACCTGGACCACCGTCAGGACGCGGGCGCGGACGAGCCGGTCCCCATCGCCTACGTCCGCACCCTGGAGGACGTCTATCGGTTCGAGCCCGTTCCACCGGAGTTGACGCCGGAGGAGGCCGCGCACGTCCTCGGCGCGCAGGCCAATGTGTGGACCGAGGTGATGGAGGATCAGGGGCGCGTCGACTACCAGACTTTCCCCCGGCTCGCGGCCTTCGCCGAGGTGGCCTGGAGCGCTCTTCCCGCCCCCGGGGAACGGGACTTCGCCGACTTCGAGCGGCGGATGACCGCGCACTACGAAGTGCTCGACGCTCTGGGCGTCGGCTACCGGCCGCCCACGGGACCGCTGCCGTGGCAGAAACGGCCCGGTGTGCTCGGCCGGCCCATCGAGGGGACGCCCCCGAACAGGTAGCGGAAAAAGGCCTCAAGGGTCACCGAAGAGTGTCAATCGCCCTGTGCGGGAGATCCCGTACGAAAACGGACCATCTCCCTGACGGGGTGGGCGAATGCCGCCGAACGCCTCCTAGTGGACCCCTGTCTTCGGGTGTTGCGAAGATGTGCCAGAGTTGCCACGTCCGCCCTGTCAGCACGTACCGTACGGCGACAACAGGCAGGGCCGGCAGGACCAGGTGGGACAGCGGGAAGGGGCAGCCGGTTTGACCACGCACGCACCGCAGGCGGCGCAGGCCGTCACGCTGCCCACGACGCTGGACGAGGCCGTGGCGGCTCTCACCGCCATGCCCGCCGCCGTGCCCGTCGCCGGCGGCACCGACCTGATGGCCGCCGTCAACTCCGGGCAGCTCAGACCCGCCGCACTCGTCGGCCTGGGCCGGATCAGCGAGATCCGCGGCTGGCAGTACCAGGACGGACACGCGCTGCTCGGCGCGGGACTCACGCACGCGCGTATGGGCCGCCCCGACTTCGCCGCCCTCATCCCCGCCCTCGCGGCCGCCGCCCGCGCCGCCGGTCCGCCGCACATCCGCAACGCCGGCACCCTGGGCGGCAACATCGCCTCGGCGGCCCCCACGGGCGACGCGCTGCCCGTCCTCGCCGCCCTGGAGGCCACGCTGATCATCGCGGGCCCGGACGGGGCCCGCCGGGAGATGCCGGTCTCGCACCTGCTGGCCGGCATGGAGATGCTGCGCGCCGGCGAACTCATCGGCTTCGTGCGCGTGCCGCTGCTGCACGCCCCGCAGGTCTTCCTCAAGGTCACCGGCCGCACCGGCCCGGGCCGCGCGATGGCCTCCGTCGCGCTGGTCCTGGACCCGGCCCGGCGCGGGGTCAGGTGTGCCGTCGGGGCCATAGCGCCGATGCCGCTGCGGCCCCTGGACGCCGAGCAGTGGGTGGCCCGGCTCATCGACTGGGACAACAACCGCGCGATCGTCCCGGAGGCCCTGGAGGCCTTCGGCGAGTACGTCGCTGCGGCCTGCATCCCGGACCCGGCACCGGCCCCGGACGGTTCCGTGCCGCAGCATCCGCCCGCAGTACTGCACCTGCGGCGCACCGTCGCCGCGCTGGCCCGACGAGCACTGGGGAGGGCACTGTCATGACCGCCGACGACCAGCACGGAGAGGGCACGCCCCGGGCCGCCGGCCGCTGGGACCCGTTGCCCCAGGGTGACTACGACGACGGCGCGACCGCCTTCGTGAAACTCCCCGAAGGGGGCATCGACGCCCTCCTGGCCTCCGCCGACAGCCCGCTCGCCGCGCCCGGTCATGGCTATGTGCCGCCGCAGATAACGGCCTCGCAGGGCGAGGGGACCGACCCGGCGGGCACGGGCGCCTGGGCGGTGCCGGCCGAGGGCGCGCAGTGGCCCGACCCGAGCACCCTGCCGCAGGGCCACACCGGACAGTTCACGTACAACCCCGCGACCACCCAGCAGTGGCAGGTCGAGGACCCCCTGGCGGCCCCCGCCCCCGGGCACGACGTCACCGGCCAGTGGTCGATCCCCGTGGCCGGCGGCGACCTCCCGGACGAATCGGGCGAGTTCACCACGTCGTCCCTGGTCGAGCAGTGGGGCGGCACCCCTCCGGCGACCCTGCCGGGCGGCGCGTCCGCGCCCTGGGCGACACCGCAGGCACCGCAGGCACAGCCGTGGGCGGACCAGCCCCACGGTGGCCCGGGAACGGGACCCGAACACGGCGGACCGGCCGGGGAACAGCACGCGCACGTGCCGCACGGCAACGGACACGGCGGCTTCGACGCCGGTCACGATGGACACGGGGGCTTCGACGCCGGTCACGGTGGCGGTCACGGCGGTGCGGTCGACGACGGCCACGCGCACGTGCCCGCCGGTGAGATGCCGGGTGGCGAGGTCGACGAGGTCGGCGAGCGGCACGGTGACCCGGCCGGCGACGCCCCGCAGCGGCCCGAGCCCGACGAGGTGTCCCACCAGGCGGCACAGGACTCCGCGCAGCCGCATGCCGACACCGACGGCTACGGCGTCGCTCTCGCCGAACCGCACGGCACGGACCGGTCCCACGACCCCGTCGAGTCCTACGCGGACAGCCCCTCCGTAGCCGTCTCACAGCTCTCACCGGGCCCCGGTGAGGCGCCGACGGCACCGGTGGCCCCCAGGGCCCCCGAGGACGCCGAAGAGGCCGTAGAAGCCTCTGACGGCCCGCCCGGAACCGGTGGCGAGCTCGCCCCGGCCGTGGGCGGCGACGAACCGGCCCCGGAGGCCGCCGAGGAGTCCGCCGCCGACCCCGACGAGAACCCCGACGACCAGGCCCCCGCGACCTCCGGTGAGGAACACCCCCTCGCCTCCTACGTCCTGCGCGTCAACGGCGTCGACCGCCCCGTCACCGACGCCTGGATCGGCGAGTCGCTGCTCTACGTGCTGCGCGAGCGGCTCGGACTCGCCGGTGCCAAGGACGGCTGCTCGCAGGGCGAGTGCGGGGCGTGCAACGTCCAGGTCGACGGACGGCTCGTCGCGTCCTGCCTGGTGCCCGCTGTGACCGCCGCCGGCAGCGAGGTCCGTACCGTCGAGGGCCTCGCCGAGGACGGCAGCCCCTCCGACGTGCAGCGGGCGCTCGCCCGGTGCGGCGCCGTGCAGTGCGGGTTCTGCGTGCCCGGCATGGCGATGACCGTGCACGACCTGCTGGAGGGCAACCCCGCGCCCACCGAGCTGGAGACCCGCCAGGCGTTGTGCGGCAACCTCTGCCGCTGCTCCGGCTACCGGGGCGTCGTCGACGCCGTCAAGGAGGTCGTCGCCGAGCGCGAGGCCCACGCGGGCGGCGACGCTGAGACGGACGGCGACGGGGCACGTATTCCCCACCAGGCGGGCCCCGGGGCCGGAGGCGTCCACCCGTCGGCGTTCGACTCCCCGGGTTTCCCGAACGCCTCCGGACCGCATGAGCAGGCGTACGGACAGGGACAGGACGGAGGCCAGGCGTGAGCAACGAAGCCGCCACCGCGACCACCGCCGCGGAGGCAGCACCCGCCCCCGAGCCGATTCCGCACGGCATCGGCGTCTCCCTGCCGCCCGCCGACGCGCGCGCGAAGACCGAGGGCACCTTCCCCTACGCGGCCGACCTGTGGGCCGAGGGCCTGCTGTGGGCGGCCGTACTGCGCTCCCCGCACGCGCACGCGCGCATCGTGTCCATCGACACCTCCCACGCGCGTGAGATGCCCGGAGTCCGCGCGGTCGTCACCCACGAGGACGTGCCCGGCAGCCCGGTGCACGGCCGCGGCAGGGCCGACCGCCCGGTGTTCGCCTCCGAGGTCGTGCGCCACCACGGCGAGCCCATCGCGGCCGTCGCCGCCGACCATCCCGACACCGCGCGCATGGCAGCGGCCGCCGTCATCGTCGAGTACGAGGTCCTCGACCCCGTCACCGACCCGGAGCAGGCCTTCGAGGCCGAGCTCCTGCATCCGGACGGCAACCTGGTCCGGCACATCCCGCTCCAGCACGGCGACCCCTCGGCGACCGGCGAGATCGTCGTCGAGGGCCAGTACCGCATCGGCCGCCAGGACCCCGCCCCGATCGGCGCCGAGGCCGGCCTCGCCGTGCCCCGTCCCGACGGCGGCGTCGAGCTCTACCTCGCCTCCACCGACCCGCACGCCGACCGCGACACGGCCGCCGCCTGCTACGGCCTCGAACCGGAGCGCGTCAAGGTCGTCGTCACCGGTGTCCCCGGCGCCACCGCAGACCGCGAGGACCAGGGCTTCCAGCTCCCGCTCGGGCTGCTCGCGCTGAAGACGCAGTGCCCGGTGAAGCTGACCGCCACGCGCGAGGAGTCCTTCCTGGGCCACGTGCACCGGCATCCCACCCTGCTCCGCTACCGCCACCACGCCGACGCCGAGGGCAAGCTGGTCAAGGTCGAGGCGCAGATCCTGCTCGACTCGGGCGCCTACGCCGACACCTCCTCGGAGGCCCTGGCCGCCGCCGTGGGCTTCGCCTGCGGGCCGTACGTCGTCCCGAACGCCTTCATCGAGGGCTGGGCCGTGCGCACCAACAACCCGCCCTCCGGCCATGTCCGCGGCGAGGGCGCGATGCAGGTGTGCGCCGCCTACGAGGCGCAGATGGACAAGCTGGCGAAGAAGCTGGGCGTCGACCCGGCGGAACTGCGCCTGCGCAACGCCCTCGCCACCGGTGACGTACTCCCGACCGGCCAGACGGTGACCTGCCCGGCGCCGGTCGCCGAACTGCTCCAGGCGGTACGGGACTTCCCGCTGCCGGCGCTGCCCAAGGACACCCCCGAGGACGAGTGGCTGCTGCCCGGCGGCCCCGAGGGCGCGGGCGAGCCGGGCGCAATCCGCCGGGGCGTGGGCTACGGCCTCGGCATGGTGCACATGCTGGGCGCGGAGGGCGCGGACGAGGTCTCCACGGCCACCGTACGGGTCCAGGACGGCGTCGCCACGGTGCTCTGCGCGGCAGTCGAGACCGGCCAGGGCTTCACCACGCTGGCCCGCCAGATCGTCCAGGAGACGCTCGGCATCGACGACGTCCACGTGGCCCCCGTCGACACCGACCAGCCCCCGGCAGGGCCGGGCGCCCGCGGCCGCCACACCTGGGTCTCGGGCGGCGCGGTGGAACGTGCGGCCAAGATGGTCCGCACCCAGCTCCTCCAGCCCCTCGCGCACAAGTTCGGCATGTCCACCGAGCTGCTCCAGATCACCGACGGCAAGATCACCTCGTACGACGGCGTCCTGTCGACGACCGTCACCGAGGCCATGGACGGCAAGGAACTGTGGGCTACCGCCCAGTGCCGTCCGCACCCGACGGAACCCCTCAACGAGATCGGCCAGGGCGACGCCTTCGTCGGGATGGCGTTCTGCGCGATCCGCGCGGTGGTCGACGTCGACATCGAGCTCGGCTCGGTCCGCGTGGTCGAGCTGGCGCTCGCCCAGGACGTCGGCCGGATCCTCAACCCCGCCCAACTGGAGGCCCGTATCGAAGCGGGCGTCACCCAGGGCGTCGGGATAGCGCTGACGGAGAACCTGCGCAGCGCGCGCGGGCTGATCCGCCACCCGGACCTCACGGGGTACGCCCTGCCGACGGCCCTGGACGCGCCGGAGATCCGGATCGTCAAGCTCGTCGAGGAGCGGGACGTGGTCGCCCCGTTCGGCGCGAAGGCGGCCAGCGCGGTGCCGGTGGTCACGTCCCCCGCGGCCATCGCCTCCGCCGTACGGGCCGCGACGGGCCGTCCGGTCAACCGGCTGCCGATCCGCCCGCAGGCCGCGGTGGTGACGGACCGATGAGCTCTCCGGGACAGGAACCCCGCGAGTACGAACCGCCGCCAGGGCTGGGCAAGTTGGCGCTGTGGATCCTGCTGTTCGTGGTGGCGGCGATCGTGGTCGTGGTGGGCGGCGTGTACTTCGCGTGATGCGCGGAGTCGTGCTGGTCACCGGTGTGATGGCGGCCGGGAAGTCGACGGTCGCGCAGGCACTCGCGGGGCGGTTGCCGAGAGCCGCGCACGTGCGCGGGGACGTGTTCCGGCGGATGATCGTGTCCGGGCGCGAGGAGTACGTGCCCGGCGCAACCGGTGAGGCCTCCGCCCAACTCCGTCTGCGGTACCGGCTGTCGGCCGTGACGGCGGACGCGTACGCAGATGCCGGATTCGCGGCCGTCGTCCAGGACGTGGTGCTGGGCGAGGACCTGACGGCGT
Source organism: Streptomyces sp. NPDC058307 (assembly GCF_042880295.1). Taxonomy (NCBI): domain Bacteria; kingdom Bacillati; phylum Actinomycetota; class Actinomycetes; order Kitasatosporales; family Streptomycetaceae; genus Streptomyces; species Streptomyces sp. NPDC058307. The sequence continues at coordinate 3,625 of NZ_JBHVYZ010000044.1, read as the reverse complement.
ACGTCGGTCTGGTCCGGACCCGGCCGCTGTACGTCGTCGTCCTGGCGCCGGACGCCGGCACGGTGGCCGCGCGGGAGGCGGGCCGGGCGAAGACGGGCTACGACGACGCGACCTGGACGATCCCCGCGCTGGACGAGGTGCTGCGGGCGTCGACGCCGCCGGTCGGCCTGTGGCTGGACACCTCCGAACTGACCCCGGCACAGACGGTGGAGGCGATTCTCGCGGGGCGGGAACGCGCGAGCGTGCTCTGACGTCTCCCTGGTACGGGGGCGTTGTCAGTGGTGGCGCGTAGTGTTTCGAGCAGTGGGGGACGAGCGCAGGCCCGACGGGTTCGCCGTGCCGTGCCCGGCCGCGGGACTGCGTACGAAGCACACGGGGGAAGCCATGAGCACGACCGATGCCGCCGTAGCGGCGATCAGACTGACCGAGGACGAACTGCACCCGTACATCTCACATGTGTCGACCCGCCGCTGGCTCAGCGGCCCCGGACTGCCGGGCGACAGCGACCTGTTCACCTTCGAGGAACTGCGCAGGGAGGGCCTGCGGACGGTGGCGGACGCGACGTCCGACGCGGGCGGACACCTCAGCGAGGAGCTGCGCGGCCAGCTGGTGATAGGCGGACTCACGGACCTGCACGGCAGGGAGACGGAGTCGGTCCTGCTCGACGGGGTCACGGGCGAGGTCTCGACGACGGCGTTCTTCCACGCCCGCCCCGACCTGATGGACCGCATCCCCCTGGCCCCCTCTCTCCCCACCCTGGTCCGCTTCGCGACGGCGACGGACGAACTGACGGAGGTGCGCGGCCAGTTCGCCGCGTACGCCGGCCGCTTCGGCCCTACGGCCGTGGAGGACGCGACGCGTCAGCTGCTGACGGTGTTCGAGGAGGGCACGGGCGGCGATGTGCCGACGTTCTGGAAGATCGCGGCCCTGATCCGCCCCCTGGCCCTGGTGGCGGGCCCCGGCACGGACTCCGGCCTGGCCGTGGACCTCCCACCGCGCCTCCTGGACCAGGAGTTCGGCCGCAGTCATGTCGTCCGCTTCGAGGACATCGACTTCCCGTCCACGCTCACGCATGCCCCGACCCGCCGTTTCCTGGCGGAGACGGGCCTGCCCGAGGACGGCGTCCTCTTCCACACCGACCCGGACGCCCCGCTCCCGACCCTCGCCGAGCACCGGGCCGACCAGCTGGTCGCCCTCCCGCCCCGCGCCGACCACCTGATCGTCCTCGGCCACCTGATCGAGGACAACACCCTGGTCGTCGACGGCGAGACGGGCGGAGTCCTGAACTGGAGCGAGCGCGAGGGAACGCTCCACCCCCTGAACACCGACATCTCCACCCTCGCCTTCACCCTCTGGCTCCTGCACCGGGAGCGCCGGATAGACGAGTCACTCGCCCACGAACTGACGAACACGTTGTACGTCCAGGTCGCCAAGACGATGATCCGCGCCCTGTCCACCATCGACCCCACGGGCACGACGACGGACGCGGACTGGCACTACTGGACGGAGCTGTTCCAGGACGAGGCGGGCGGGGTGCTCTGAGCGTCTGCGCGGTGCAGGGTCGCCGAGAGGTGGTGCTGCAGGGGCTGCCCGACCGCGGCGAGGTCGTGGACGAACGTGAAGGTGTCCCTGTCGTCGCCGGGGGCCAGTGCGTACCGCCGACGGGTGGCCGTCACGTCCTTCGCAGTGGGGGTGAGGGCCACGGTGTGCGTGGCAAGTTCGACTGTGCCCTCTCGCGCGTCCCCGACCAGAACCTCCGTGATGCCGGTGGGTTGGGTGACCAGCGCCTCCACCCGCCCGTCCGGCTGAACCCGCCACCACCCGCTCTCCCGCGCCGCGGGCCTGAGCGGCGCCCCGTCACCGTTGAGCAGCCAGGCCCGGGCCTCGTACCGGAGGAAGGGCCGACCGTCGTGACTGAAGCGGACTTCCTGCGCGTACACGAAGTCGCCGTCGAGCGTCGGATACCCACCTCGCCCGCGACCGCGCCACACCCCCAGGAACCCGATCACAGGCTCGAGCAGCACATGAGGAGCAGGCCCCTGCTCCGCCCCCAGGCCATCAGGAAAAGGAGGCTCCGCCACACTCTCGACCACGCCCGCACTCCTCACTGACGGCCACTACCGACGGCAAGCCTAGGACGCGGAACAGCGGAGGGGACGGCACCTTGAGGATGCCGCCCCTTCCCCAACAGAGGCCGTGGCGGGAATCGAACCCGCGGCGTAACACGCTTTGCAGGTTGGTCTGTGCTGGTCAGGACGTGATTCGCGCGTGGTCAAGGGTGTTCATTTCCGTACGGGCGGCGCCCACCCTGGGTGGATGAACGGCCTCGGACGCCTGCGTACGACGACGAACGAGACGGAAACTGAGACGGTCCGCGACCGGACACGAGTCGCGGAGTCAACTCAGCCGGCTCGGCGTCTGCACTGAGCACGTCGACACTCTGCGCGGGGGTGCCGCTCCTCTGCGCATCATCTGCGGAGACTGTCAAGCAACGTGGTGACCAGGGGGCATGGCGTTGGACGGCGTTGGTAGCCGTTGAATCTGCGTGACGGTGTTGTGCCCTCTGATCGCCCTTACCAGGTAGACCGCCGACAGATTCACTTGCCGCATCCGTGGGGCGTGCCCTGATCTTGGACTCAGCTGCGCTGGTATTGATCGGCTCAGTCGGTAGATGTCCTGCACAGGCCCGAGGGCGACGCCGCATCGCGATGCAGTCCAGCTGGAGTTCACGTCGGCGCAGCTACTCGCCCGATCTGGCGGACGGCTCTTCTGTGTCCGCCGGCCAACTGGACACGATGAAGGTGTGACCGTCTTGCCCGTCCGGCCAATGATCTAGGACTTGCTGAGCATCGGGCGGTCGGCCCGGAAGGTCTTCGGATCGCAAGAACGCTCCGAGGCAAGCGATGGAGTCAAAGCACACGGCCATGCCGTTCTGGCGCCTCTCTACGTCACTTCGCACGTCACCGGAAGGACCAAGGTTGACGTACAGCGCATTGACACTTAGGCGTGAGCGCAACTCTGCGTCCGGCAGCCACTGCGAGTGCAATTGCATCGTGGCGGGATGACGCATCAGTGTTCGGTAGTGCTCACGCCGTTCCTCTTCAGAGAAGTCGTAGGTTCCGCGCCTGAGGAGCTGCTGGATGCTGAGGAGTTCGACCAAGAGTTGCTCTGCCGCTCCCGCCGCCTCGGTCCGCTTGCGCGCCATCAACGCTGCGCGTTCAGAGTGCAGCTGCTGGTAGACCACGCCACCGAAAGCAGCACCAGCGCCAGCGACAACGCCAATCAGGCCGATCAGAGCACCTGTCACCGAAGGGTCCATCCGAGGATGGTTGCACCTGGCTGGCCAGGATCACATGGGAACGGCTTTCAAGAGCGTCGCAATTCGCGACCGAACGGTACGCTGACCTGCGCCGATACACTAGTGTCCTGAGTCGCTAATTCATGGGCGGTTGTAGGGTGGGGTGATGCCTGGTCCGAAGCCGTTGTCGCTGGAGTTGTCCGATCACGAACGCCGGGTGCTGCGGGGCTGGTTGCGCAAGCAGACGGCGTCTCAGGCGCTGGTGTTGCGGTCGAGGATCGTGCTGGCGTGCGCGGAGGGCCGGCCGAACGCGCAGATCGCGCAGGA